>JAXJVX010000120.1:0-6747 GCA_036308305.1 Acutalibacteraceae bacterium
ATACGGTTCTATCAGAGCAGGCAGAGCAAGCGCTGCTGTTCTTGATAAGATTGCCGTTGATTATTACGGTGTACCTACACCTATCGGTCAGATGGCTGCAATTTCTTCACCTGATGCAAGAACATTGCTTATTCAGCCTTGGGATATGAGCACCCTTAAAGAGATAGAAAAGGCAATTCAGGCATCTGATCTCGGTATCAACCCGAATAACGACGGTAAGTCTATCCGTCTTATATTCCCACAGCTTACCGAAGAGCGCCGTAAGGAGATTTGCAAGGATATTAAGAAATATGCTGAGGACTGTAAGATCGCTATCCGTTCTATTCGTCGTGACGCTATTGAGCGCTATAAAACAATGAAGAAGAACGGCGAGATCACAGAGGATGACCTCAAGAATTATGAGAAAAAGATACAAAATGAAACAGATAAGTTTTGCAAAGAGGCTGATACTCTCGCTGAGAAGAAAGAAAAAGAGATCATGTCTATCTAATCGGTAGGAAAGAGATATGTTTTTCAAGAAGGAAAAAATTGATTTTGATCGTTTGCCGCTGCACATAGGTATTATTATGGATGGCAACGGCAGATGGGCAAAGAAAAGAGGGCTGCCGCGCAGTGCCGGTCATTCAGCCGGCGCAAAACGGTTTCGTGAGATAGCAAGATACTGTAATAAAATAGGGATAAAGCATCTTACTGTTTATGCGTTTTCAACAGAGAATTGGAAGCGTCCTGCCGATGAAGTATCGTCTATTATGAAGTTGCTTGAGGACTATCTGCGTGACGCTAAAAATTTCAAGGATGAGAATATAAAAGTTAAATTTATTGGTGACCTTGAGCCCTTGAACGATACATTAAAGCAGCTTATCAAGGATGCTGAAGAAGGGTCACAGGATGCTACCGGTCTTATGTTGAACATAGCGTTGAATTATGGCGGAAGAGATGAGATTGTGTACGCAGTAAAGCAGCTTGTTGATGAGAATATCAACGCAGAGGACATTGATGAAAATTCAATATCAGACCGTATTTACACATCTGGTCAGCCTGATCCCGATCTCATTATTCGCCCAAGCGGTGAATACCGCTTGTCAAACTTTTTGCTTTGGCAGTCTGCATACAGTGAGTTTTGGTATTCAAACGTATTATGGCCGGACTTTTCATCAAGTGATCTTGATAAAGCTATTATAGATTTTCAAAAACGCAACCGCAGATTCGGCGGAGTGTAAATATCAGCGGAGGTTATATAATGAAGCAGCGTATTATCACCGGACTTATAGGTGTGGTTTTTGTAATATTGTTGTTGATATTCAGAACGAATATCATATTCAATATTGCAATTATGTTAGTTGCATTGGTTGCTGTAAATGAAGCTTTGTGTGCAACAAAAATGGTTAAAAATCTCGGAGTGTATCTGTTGTCGAGCTTATATGCGGCAATAGCACCGTATTACTGCTTCTTTGACATATCTCCCACAAGGGTATCTATAACAGCGGTTTATGCTTTCGCACTTATGATGATACTTATCACTCAACACGAAAAGGTTAGCATCAAAGAGATTACATATGCAGGCGCTATGACTGTGTTTATATCCAATTCACTTGCTGCATTGACTTATGTGAGCAATACCGGAATAGGTATTGACGGTCATAAATTTGACGGACTTATGATGCTGCTTATTGCTTTGGGCTCTGCATGGATCAGCGATACCGGCGCATATTTTGTTGGATCAAAATTCGGCAAGAATAAGCTTTGCCCGAAGGTCAGCCCCAAAAAGACTGTGGAAGGTCTTATCGGCGGCATTGTTACAAATGTATTGTTTTGCTTGATATTAGGTATTGTTTTCAATTCATTTGTTTTTGAGGGCTATAAAGCCAATCTCGGCTGGATGCTTCTTGTAGGATTTATCGGTACACTTGTAAGCACAGTCGGCGATCTTGTGTTCTCCTGTATCAAGAGAGAGTGCGGATTAAAGGATTACGGAAATATTATGCCGGGTCACGGCGGTATATTAGATAGGATCGACAGTCTTTTGGTAGTTTCGCCGTTTGTGTATATGTTTACACTTTATATCCCGATAATCGTTTACTAAAGAGGAATAGTTTATGAAGCTTACTATACTCGGTTCGACCGGTTCCATCGGCACACAAAGTCTTGATGTGGCCCGCCGTATGAATTATAAAATAGGTGCGTTGTGCGCTAATAAAAGTGTTGAAAAAATGGAGGAGCAAATTCGTGAATTTGCTCCTATCTTTGCCGTTATGTCAGATGAATCGGCGGCACGTGATCTCAAAGTGCGTGTTGCAGACACCACAACCCGTGTTTTATCGGGAGAAGAAGCGATAAGCTTTGTCGCATCAGATGATAGCTGTGATACGGTGCTGAATTCACTTGTCGGCATGATGGGTCTTGTTCCTACTGTTGCCGCAATTAATGCCGGAAAAAAGATTGCCCTTGCGAATAAGGAAACGCTTGTTGCAGGCGGCGATTATGTAATGAAGCTTGCAAAAGAAAAAAATGTTGATATACTGCCTGTCGATTCAGAGCATTCTGCGATATTCCAATGCCTTCAAGGTAAAGCACCGAACGGTGCACTGAAAAAGCTAATATTGACCGCATCGGGCGGTCCGTTCTTTGGCTATACTAAAGAAAAGCTGTCAACAGTTACCGCAGCTGATGCATTGAAGCATCCTAATTGGGATATGGGCAGCAAAATTACTATTGATTGCTCTACTTTAATGAATAAAGGATTTGAACTTATTGAGGCGGTGCATCTATTTGACGTAGAACCTGATAAGGTAGATGTTTTGGTTCACCGTGAAAGCATAATACACTCAATGGTGGAATATGAGGATAACTCTGTTATAGCACAATTGGGCGTGCCGGATATGCACATTCCGATTCAATATGCGCTTACATATCCAATGCGATATGTATCCGATGCAAAGCCACTTGATCTTGCAAAGATAGCAACTTTGAGCTTTTATGAACCGGATTATGAAACCTTTAACTGTCTTGCACTATGCAAACGTGCTATCAATATCGGCGGACTTGTGCCGTGTGCCGTAAACGGTGCGAATGAAGAGGCTGTAAAGCTGTTCTTAAAGGGGAAAATCGGCTTTTTGGACATTTACCGTCTTTGCGAAAATGCATATAACAAGCAAAAGAAGATAAATTATACAACAGTAGAGGAAGTTTTAGAGGCAGACAGAGCCGCAAGAGAGAGCGTTTGGGCTTGTAATTAATTTTTGGAGGCAGATTTATTAAGATGGGTGCTTTTTGGAACACTTTATGGCCTATACTTGTAGCAGTGCTGCTATTTGCAGTAATGATTTTTATACACGAATTCGGTCATTTTATTTTTGCAAAACTGTTTAAAATTAGGGTAAACGAGTTTGCCCTTGGCTTTGGCCCTACACTTTTTAAATTCACAAAAGGCGAAACAAAATATGCGTTGCGTTTACTGCCGATAGGCGGATTTTGTGCTATGGAGGGTGAAAACGAAAGCAGCGACGATCCAAGAGCATTCTGTAATGCCAAGGTATATAAGCGTATGATAGTTGTTGCAGCAGGCGCCGTTTTTAATATCATACTCGGTTTTTTGTTTATGCTCTTTGTCGTTGGCTCTCAAAGCACCGTTGCAACAACTACTATTGCACAGTTTGATGAATCAGCGACATCCAATGCAGACGGAGGTTTGCAGGTGGATGATAAGATATTGAAGATCAACGGCAGAACTTTATATTATCCGGACGACCTTTTGTATATGCTCGGCCATGATAACGATGGTGCGGTCGATATGGTAGTTGAGCGTAACGGCAAAAAGGTAACACTTGATAGCGTAAAGTTTCCTGTTGTTGAAGAGGAAGGTCAAAAATTTATGACCATGGATTTTAAGGTCTATGGTAAAGACAACAATATCCTTACAACAATAAAAGACGGATTCTGGGGTACAATTTCAATGGGACGGCTTGTATGGATGTCACTTGTCGACCTTATTACAGGAAGATACGGACTCAATGAGATGTCCGGAGTAGTCGGTGTTACGCAAGCTGTTTCCGGTGCAGTTAACGAAGTTGCCAGCAACGGTTTAGACGGGCTTATATATCTTATGAAAATGCTTTGTTTGATAACAGTTAATCTTGGCGTTTTCAATTTATTGCCCGTGCCTGCGCTTGACGGATCAAGGTTGTGGTTTTTGGCGATCGAAGGTGTGCGTGGTAAACCCGTCAAGCATGAGGGCATAGTTCATGCAGTCGGTATGGCACTATTGATGCTTTTAATGGTTGTTTTGATATTCAAAGACCTTTGGGTCTGGATAGGATAAAAATATGGCTGATTATACAAGAAGAATAAAGATAGGTAATATTACTATCGGCGGCGGAAGTCCGGTTGCAATACAGTCGATGCTCAACCGTCCTGCTGCTGATATAGAGGCTAATGTTAAGCAGGCTGTAGAGCTTGAAAACGCAGGCTGTGAAATAATCCGCACCGCTGTTCCTGACATTGAAGCTGTTAACCTTATATATGCTTTGAAAAATGCAGTGAGCATTCCTGTGGTTGCCGACATTCATTTTGATTATCGAATTGCACTCGAATGTGTTGCAGCAGGAGTTGATAAGATACGCATAAACCCCGGTAATATCGGTGGTGAGGATAGGGTAAAGGCGGTTGCGGTTGCTTGCAAAAATGCAGGGGTACCTATAAGAGTTGGTGTGAATTCAGGCTCCGTTGAAAAGAGTATTCTTGAAAAGTATGGCGCTGTTACATCAAAGGCACTTGTTGAAAGTGCGCTTTATCATGTAGCATTGCTTGAAAAATATGATTTTTACGATACAGTAATTTCGATGAAAGCTTCCGATGTAAAGCTTATGTTTGATGCATACAAATATGCAGCGTCTGTTACAGACTATCCGTTGCATCTAGGTGTTACCGAAGCAGGTACCGAGCGTATGGGTACCGTCAAATCTGCAGCGGGTATAGGCGGGCTGTTGCTTTCCGAAATAGGTGATACCATCCGTGTTTCGCTTACCGACGATCCTGTTAAAGAAATTGCAGCAGCAAAGGATATCTTAAAAGCAATAGGTTTGCGTGAATTCGGCGTAAATGTAGTATCGTGCCCTACCTGCGGTAGAACGAAGATCGATCTCATTTCTTTGGCAAGCCGCGTTGAGAGTGCACTTAAGGACTGTAATAAGCAGATAACTGTTGCGGTAATGGGCTGTGCGGTAAACGGACCTGGCGAAGCAAGATCAGCTGATATCGGCATTGCCGGTGGTGATGGTTGCGGGCTTATTTTCAAAAAAGGCGAGATAGTCCGCAAAGTTAAGGAAAATGAATTGTTTGATGAGTTAATGAAAGAAATAGATGCTTTATAAAAATAAAGGGGAAAGTTAAAGTTGGCAAGAAAAGTAGTCGAGATTTTCGGCGGTATGATATCCAAGGAAACTGCTGATGCAATTGCGGATGCAACGCTTTCATTTTGCAGGATCAATCGTGATGATCGCATAATGTATTGTGAGATAGTGTGTTTTCATCATTTAGAGCAAGAAGATGTATTGCGTCTCGAAAATGAAATAAAGTCAGGGCTTAATCTGAATTCCCTCACTTGTGATATTACATACGAGAATGTTGAGTTTATAGAGGAATATTGCAAGGATATCGTTGAATGGATAAAAAGAGTAAGTCCTAAATTCAACGGAATTTTTGCTGATGCTGTTTTTACATATTCAGACGGTGTGCTTAATATCGAACTCAAAAACGGCGGTGCAAAGATGATAGAGTCGTTTGACTTTACATCAAAGATACGAAATTATATTGTTCGAACATATTCAAAAGCAGTTGAAGTAAAGCTTTCAGGTGTGCTTGAGGTAACTGAGGAGATGGCAAAGGAAAACACTCAGAGGGCTGAACAAAAAATGCGCGAGGAAGCTGAAAAGCAGAAGAAAAAAACAGTTGTGCATACCGCACCTCCTGCAGATGATATGCCCTTCTATATGGAGGGTGCAAAACTGTTGTACGGCAAGGAGATCAAGAAAAAGCCTACACCGATATGTGATGTCGATCCTAATGACGGTGAAGCAGTGATCTGGGGTGATGTTTTCCAATTCGATGAGCGTGAGACAAAATTCGGATCAAGGTGGAGAATCACTTTTTATATCACCGACTACACAGGGTCATTTATTGTTAAGACTCAGCGTGCTATTGAAGGCTTTGAGCACGATGCTATCGGTAATCTTAAAGGAAAAACGGTCCTTGTATCAGGCAGAGTAGATTACGATGAATTTGAGAAGGAATTTGTGCTTAATCCTCGTAATATAATGGTGGTTGACCGTTATGAAAAGGGGGATACTGCCGAAGATAAACGTGTTGAACTGCATATGCATACAAATATGTCTTCAATGGATGCATTAACGCCTGTTGAAGATCTTGTTAAACGTGCTTATAAGTGGGGGCATAAGGCTATCGCTGTGACTGATCATGGTGTTGTTCAGTCATTTCCGGGTGCAATGAATGCAGTAGAGGATATTCGTCGAGGTGGCGGTGAATTCAAAATACTTTACGGTGTTGAGGCTTATTTTGTCAATGATACGGTAGGTGCGGTTCACGGCCACGATACAACACCGCTTGACGGAGAGTTGATAGTTTTCGATGTAGAAACAACGGGATTAAGTCCTGCAAAGGAACGCTTGACGGAAATCGGCGCTGTTCGTCTTGTAAACGGTGAGGTTAAAGAGGAGTTTGATATCTTTGTCA
>JAXJVX010000121.1:0-2285 GCA_036308305.1 Acutalibacteraceae bacterium
CTCAAAACAAAAGAAACTTAAAGTAGTTTATAGGGAGGCTTAATTATGGAACAGTTAGCGAAATTTATTACCGATGAAAGAACGGGGCTTAAATACGAACTATGCGGTGATTATTATATCATCGCCGGTGAGGATGAACCCGAATGTGAGCCAATCGGCTTGTGGGGGCAACGACATTTGAAGCACATTCAAAAGCATTGCAAACCGTTCTATAACAAAATGCTTAATGAACGTACGCTTTATGATTATCTTTTGCAGCTCAATCGCGATGCGGAAGAAACCTTTTCTGAGTTGGTTAAAAGGATGGCAATTCGAGAAGGTGTGACCGAAAAACTCAAAGCAGAAAATCAGTTAGAGTGGGTCGGTCGGATGAATAACATACGTAGCAGAGCCACAGAAATTGTAAACCACGATATAATTTATACCTAACAGTGAACGGCGGCAGGGAGATTAACACCTCTCTGCCGCCGTTTGTCTATACCTCTTATGCTATCGGATAAACCATAAAGACAATATTGCTTTTTACTGTAAAAGATGGTAAAATACCGATATAATTAAATCCTATATCAAAGGCGGACGTGATATGACATTACAGCAACTTAAATATGTTGTGACAATAGCTGATAAAGGCAATATTAGTAAAGCGGCACAGGAACATTTTATTTCACAGCCGAGCCTTACTAATGCAGTTAAAGAACTTGAGAATGAGGTCGGCTTTACCATTTTTGAAAGAACCAATAAAGGTGTTATTGTTTCGTCAAAAGGTAGTGATTTTTTAGGATATGCAAGACAAGTCTTGCAACAGTATGGTTTGCTTGAAGAACGCTTTTTAAAACAGCCCAGCACAAGTCCAAGGTTTTCTGTGTCAACACAGCATTATCCGTTTGCGGTTAAGGCCTTCGTAGAAGTCGTAAAACAATTTGATGCAAGCCACTATGATTTTATGTTGAGAGAAACTCAAACATATGAAATCATTGATGATGTTAACAAAATGAAAAGCGAAATCGGCATCATCTATAAATCCAAGGCGAATGAAGCAATAATAGATAAACTGTTGAAACAATATTCGCTTTCTTTTGAAGAGCTTTCTACACTTTCTCCAAAGGTGTTTATGAGTTCTATGCATCCACTTGCTTATAAAGAACAACTGACGCTCGATGAACTTAACGATTATCCGTATCTTTCGTTTGAACAAGGCGAACATAATTCTTTTTATTACTCAGAAGAGATTTTAAGCGAGTATATCAGACCAAAAAATATTAAGATAAGCGACAGAGCAACACTTTCAAATTTGCTGATAGGTCTTAATGGATTTACAATCGGAACGGGAATAGTCAATGAAGAATTAAATGGCAAGAATATTATTTCCAAACCGCTTGTAAGTGACGAGGAAATAAAAATAGGCGTTATCACTCGAAACAATATGCGACTATCCGTTTATGCGGAAACATACAAAAATCTTCTTAAAAGTTTGGTATAGTCATTGGCTATACCAAACTTTGTTTTTATGTATTTTACATATTGAGCCATGTGTGATTTAATGATATCAGCAAAAACGAAAGGCGCTGTATATCAGCGAAAGGTGAAAAAATGAATTCGCATATCGATACAAAATGTATTCATGAAGGTTGGAAGCCTGCGCAGGGTGCTCCTCGTCAACTTCCCATTTATCAAAGCACAACATTTAAATATGATACCAGTGAATATATGGGTAAGCTTTTTGACCTTGAAGCAACTGGGTATTTTTATACTCGCCTCCAAAATCCTACCAACGATTTTGTGGCAGAAAAAATCTGCGCTATGGAGGGTGGCGTTGCCGCTATGCTGACATCATCCGGTCAGGCGGCAAACTTCTATGCTCTGTTTAACATTTGTGAAGCCGGCGACCATTTCATAGCTTTATCGTCAATCTATGGCGGTACATACAATCTTTTTAACGTAACTATGAGAAAGATGGGTATTGAGTGTACCTTTGTCGATCAAAACCTCCCTGAAGAAGAACTCGCCAAATACTTTAAGCCAAATACTAAGGCGGTATTTGGAGAAACTATAACCAACCCCACCGTCACTGTCTTGGATTTTGAAAAATTTGCACCTCTTGCTCATAGCCACGGTGTTCCGCTTATTGTTGACAATACATTTGCCACTCCCATCAACTGTCGTCCCTTTGAATGGGGCGCAGATATTGTAACACATTCCACTACCAAGTATATGGATGGTCAGGGTGTAAGTGTCGGCGGCTGTATTGTTGATAGCGGTAATTTTGATTGGATGGCACACAAAGA
>JAXJVX010000122.1:0-5990 GCA_036308305.1 Acutalibacteraceae bacterium
GCGTGACACCAAAGAGCGGTGGTTTTATTGGTCTTTTTGCTGCGAGGGAGCGGCCGGCAAAACACTTCGTTTTGACTTTCAACATCATAACATGATCGGCTATTACGGTCCTGCTGTAAGCTATGATTTAGTTAATTGGCATTGGCTCGGCTGCCGTAATGATGACAACAGCTTCACCTACACCTTTAAAGAAAATGAAAACAAGGTGTACTTTGCTCATAATATGATGTATCTTCCCGACCGTTTTTACAGCTTTGCAAGTGACAACGGTATTGAAGTTAAAACGCTTTGCACTTCCGAAAAAGGCAATAATGTGCCGTATGTTAAATTGGGAAACGGTAAACGAAATGTCATTCTCACCTCTCGTCATCATGCCTGCGAGGCGACCGGCAACTATGTACTCGAAGGTATATTGTGTGGGCTTAACAGATCATTGCCTAATGATGTAAGTGTATTTTGCGTACCGTTTGTTGACTACGACGGAGTGGTCTGCGGTGATCAGGGCAAAAGCCGTTTTCCGCATGACCACAACCGTGATTATTGTGACATTCCTATATACAAAAGTACAAAGTGCATACAAAGCTTTGTTAAGGAAAACGGTGTATATCTCGGCTTTGATTTTCATTCGCCCTGGCATTGTGGCGGAAGAAATGATGCAGTATTTATAGTCGAACAACCGAATATGAAAAATGAAATAACCAAATTTTCCGATCTGCTGATATCCCAACTCACCAATGATGCGCTGAAATACGACGGCAACGATAATATAGCGCCAGACACAGAATGGAATAGGTCTGACAATCCAAATTATGCGTCTTATATGAGAAAAAATGGTGCAGCGCTATCTTTCACGCTTGAAACGGCATATTTCGGACGGGAGGACAACATTTTCAGTCAGCAAAAAGCAGTAACGCTCGGAAAATGCTTTGCAAAGGCACTAAGAAAATATATTGAGAAATAGAAAAAAGAGGACAACTCTTAAAAGTTGTCCTCTTTTAACAAATCTTAATTAACCAAGAATAATAGCAACCGCATTTGCTGCAATTACAAGAACAAAGAACAAAACAGCGATCCACTTTGTCCATCTTGCAAATACTGCTTCAGCAGCCTTTGCCTTTCCTTTTGAAAGGAAGGTTTCCGCACCGCCTGCGATAGCACCGGATAAGCCTTTTCTTCTTCCTTCCTGGAGCAAAACGACTGCAACGATTACCAATGAAACAATAATAAGCAATGCGCCTATAATGTAATCAAAAACTGTCATTATATTCATCCTCCGGATAGTAATTTATTAATCGTAATTGTTATGATAACATACTTTTAATAAAATTACAAGTATTTTTTTAAAAGTTGAATAAAATATTTTTATGTTCACATAATAGCTATGACAAAACGATTAATTAATGCGTTTGCAATCTTGTTTTGTCGGGACTGCCGTAATTATCGGCAGTCCTATTTTCATTTAAAACGACAGTTGCTCGCCTGCTTCCTCCGCTGCGGGTAGCTTGCCAGCCGCAGGAAGTGAGCGTGTTCTGTATCGGTGAGGTACACTTAACATACCCTCTGTATAAGTCTCACAGGATATGACCCTATAACCTTTTTTAAGTGACATTACATTGACACCCTGTGTATTTTTAGTGCTCTTTGCAGCTATTGCAGCTGTTGACACAAGCAATCTTCTGCCATTCGAGGCACTGACAAGTATTTCAGCATCCTCTTTGATGTATAAAGCTGCGACAAGCGGAGATTTATCACTATATGCACCGATAAGCTTTTTACGGTTGGTCTTGGTTTCATATGCTTTCATATCAACCTTCGCAACCTTGCCATTTTCAAACACAAATATCATGTAGCCTGAATAATCGTCGGTAACTGCCATATATACGGCACTTTCTTCCTTATCAAACTCCAGCTTCGACGCTACATAGTCACCGAGCACGCTTGCTTTGGTATCATCAAAATCACTGCCACGGGATTTATATACCTGCGATGCATTTGAGAAAAACAAAAGATGCGATGTGTTATCCGCCTCAATGCTTTGAGTAAGCATATCGCCATCCTTAAGCTTATGCTCGCCGCCCATACGCAGGGAAAGCGGTGTGATCTTTTTGAAATATCCCTCTTTTGTGAAGAAGTAGGTAACAGGATATGACGGAATTTCTGCTTTCACCTCGATCTCCGGCTCATCGGACGGGAATACAAGCTGTGTTTTTCTGTCTTGACCATGCTTTTTAGCGATTTCATTAAGCTCGTTGATGATTATTTTTTTCACCTTCGACTTGCTGCTGAGTATGCTCTCATGCTCTGTGATCTGTTCTTCAAGCGAACGGATGTCCTCGGTACGCTTTAAAATATACTCACGGTTGAGATGACGCAGCTTTATCTCCGCAACATACTCTGCTTGGATCTTATCGATAGAAAATCCGATCATGAGGTTCGGAACTACCTCGTCCTCCTCCTCAGTCTCACGGACAATGCGTATAGCCTTGTCTATATCAAGAAGTATCTTTTCCAAACCTTTGAGCAGATGCAGCCTTTCCTTTGCCTTTGTAAGATCGAAATACACACGTCTTCTGATACACTCGGTGCGGAACGCCAGCCACTCGGAAAGTATCTCGGCAATTCCCATTACCTTCGGTGAGCCTGCAATAAGAATGTTGAAATTGCAAGAGAAAGTATCCTGCAAAGTTGTCATCTTATACAGCTTTTGCATCAGCTTATCGGGATCGACACCTCGTTTTAAATCAATCGTTATTTTCAGACCGTTGATACCTGTTTCATCACGCACATCAGTAATCTCAGTTATCTTCTTTGCCTTTGAAAGATCAATTATCTTTTCGATTATAGCCTCACAAGTAGTAGTGGGAGGTATCTCCTTGATATCTATACAGTTCTGAGACTTGTCATAGGTATAGTTTGCACGCACCTTAAATCCGCCACGGCCTGTCTTATAGATCTTTTCAAGTTCCTCACGATCATACACAAGGCTGCCGCCACCGGGAAAATCAGGTGCAGTCAAAGTATCGGAAATATTGCAGTTTTCATCGTGAATAAAAGCAATGGTAGTTTCACATATCTCACGCAGGTTGAAAGGACAGATAGAGCTTGCCATACCTACCGCAATACCGGTATTGGCATTGAGCAACACGGTCGGAAAGCAAACAGGGAAAAGTGTCGGTTCCTTTTTGGTTGCATCATAGTTATCAACAAAGTCGACCGTATCCTTATCAATATCACGGAACAGCTCTGCTGCAAAGCTTTCAAGCTTCGCTTCGGTATAACGGGATGCAGCACACTGCATATCTCTTGAATATGCCTTACCGAAGTTTCCCTTTGAATCAACATACGGATGTAGCAGTGCTTCATATCCTCGTGAAAGACGCACCATAGTATCGTAGATCGCAGCATCGCCGTGCGGGTTGAGCTGCATTGTCTGTCCTGCTATGTTTGCAGATTTGATTCTGGGTCCTTTAAGCAGCCCCATAGTATACATAGTATAGAGCAATTTTCGGTGTGATGGCTTAAAG
This sequence comes from Acutalibacteraceae bacterium, assembly GCA_036308305.1. Classification (GTDB taxonomy): domain Bacteria; phylum Bacillota; class Clostridia; order Oscillospirales; family Acutalibacteraceae; genus RUG11462. Next base: position 3,525 of record JAXJVX010000122.1, read on the forward strand.
CCATCAATCTCAGGGATCGCACGTGACACGATAACACTCATTGCATACGGCATAAAGTTCGTTTCGAGTGTTTCGGTTATCGGTTGTTCCAGTACCTTACCAGCACCTGCGATATATGCTCCCGCTTCTTCGGGAGTAAGTACGGATTTCACCGCTCTAGGTGTTTTCTTTTTAGCCATTTTACTCCCCTCCTTAGCTTAAATCTACTGAATCAAGATACAGATGTCCGCTCTCAGCGATAAACTGCTTTCTGCCGTCAATGTCATCACCAAGCAGCACCTCAAACATACGGGCGGTTTCCTCAACACCCTCAGGTGTTACCTTGATAAGTCTTCTTGTTGCAGGGTTCATTGTTGTAAGATTCATCATATCAGGCTGATTTTCACCAAGACCCTTTGAACGCTGCAATGTGTATTTCTTATCACCTATCATACCGAGAATCTCGTTTTTCTCACGTTCATCATAAGCATAATAGGTCTTGTCCTTGGTAGTTATCTCAAACAGCGGAGTTTCCGCAATATATACATAGCCCTCTTTTATAAGCGTGGGGGTTAGAGTATATATCATAGTCAGTACCTCGGAGCGGATATGAAATCCGTCAACATCCGCATCGGTACAAATGATTATCTTGTTAAACCGCAATGAATTAATGTCAAAAGTAGAAAGGTCCTTGTTGGCTTTTGACTTTATCTCAACACCGCAGCCCATAACCTTGAGTAGGTTTACAATAACTTCGCTTTTGAATATTCTATCAGTATCTGCCTTTAAGCAGTTGAGTATCTTACCTCGTATCGGCATAATTGCCTGAAAATCAGGATCACGAGCAAGCTTACAGGAACCGAGCGCCGAATCGCCCTCAACGATAAACAACTCACGCTGCTCTTTATCACGAAGTCTGCAATCAACAAATTTCGGCACTCTTCCTGCCATGTCATTAGAGCTTTGCAGTGTTTTCTTAATATTAAGACGCTCTTTCTCGCTTCGTTCACGGGAACGCTTATTAATAAGCACTTGTTCGATGACCTTATCCGCAGTTTGCTTGTTTTCAATAAAAAATACCTCAAGCTGATGTCGGAAAAAGTCTGTCATTACCTTTTTAATGACATCATCACGCAGTGCTTTTTTAGTTTGGTTTTCGAAAGAAGCAAGATTGGAAAATGAGGACACGGCAATTACCATACATTCTTCAATATCCTGCATGGTGATAGCACTCTCATTTTTATTATACTTATTCTGTTGCTTGATATAGCGATCAAATTCCTTTCGGAAAGCAAGCGTCAGCGCCTGATCGGGCGAGCCGCCGTATTCAAGCCAACTGGAATTATGATAATATTCCTTGATATGAGTGCGGTTAGTAAACTTTAAAGCAGTATTTATCTTTATTTTATAATTGCTCTTTGTAACGGGATCTTTTTCGGAAAATTCGCCCTGCCAAAATACAACATCCGACAGTGCTTCCTCACCTGCTAATTGTTCAACATGTTCGGAAATACCGTTTTTGAAAATATACTCATTAGTGTCAAACTTTGCTCCGTTTTGCTTACGCAACACAAAAAGGATATTGTCATTTACAATTGCCTGACGGCGGACAATATCATCAATATATTCAAAAGGAACATCTATTTCTTTAAATACCAACCTATCCGGTTTCCAGCGAATTCTTGTTCCGGTCTCTCTACCTGAATACGGCTCTTTTTGCAACTCACCGACTATCTCGCCGTGTTCAAAATGAAGATTATATTTAAATCCGTCACGCCGAACCTCAACATCCATATACTCTGATGCATATTGAGTTGAGCAAAGGCCAAGGCCGTTTGTACCAAGCGAGTACTGATAGATATCTCCCGATTCATTATCATACTTACCACCGGCATAAAGCTCGCAGAAAAGCAACTCCCAGTTGTAGCGTTGCTCCTTCTGGTTAAAATCTACCGGCACACCACGCCCAAAATCCTGCACCTCAATAGAAAGGTCGGAATATTTTGTAACTACGATTTTTTTACCGTAGCCCTCTCTTGCCTCGTCAATTGAATTGGAAATGATCTCAAAAACTGCATGCTGACAGCCCTCAAGACCGTCTGAACCGAAAATTACAGCAGGCTTTTTTCGTACACGATCTGCTCCCTTTAAGGCTGTTATGCTTTCGTTACCGTACTGAGCGGTCTTCTTTGCCATTTAAATATCCTTTTCCTTTCCACCAAAATAGATTTTTATAACTAGTCTATCATTATAATTTTACACAATATATTGTATGTTGTCAATGATTTTTTAGTATATGTGTAATAGTTGCTTAGCAAGTCTTTTAGTGAGGATATATCATAACTAAAGCATCAGGTTTTCTCGTATAGCTTCATATGCACAAAAAGAGCATTCCTTGCGGAGACACTTCGTAAGGAAGTGTACTCCCAATTTTCGTTTTATATAAAAATTGACACTTTCTGTTTGAAAGTGTCATAGTGGGTTACA
>JAXJVX010000123.1:0-3291 GCA_036308305.1 Acutalibacteraceae bacterium
ATAGAGCACTCAAGACGCTGCTTGATCGGTCTTGGATTTCTGATAGGCCACTTTTGCGTAAGAGTAAGTGTGTGAACCGCACCGGTTTCATCCATCAATTCGGCTATTTTATCGTTTACGGTGTATTCACCATCTGGTGCAGCATATACTATCTCGCCACAAAGCTCCGGATGGAGCATGATGCGATGCTCCACTGAAACAGTTTCAGGGCAGGTAGCATATATATCGCCACCGCAGAGCTTATCTCCAACCTTAACTTTAAGTGTAACATTCCACTTCTTTTCGGTATCAAGAGCAGGAACATCACAGCCTCTTGTAATAAACGAACCCTCAGCCGCTGCAATATCACGCAACGGTCGCTCGATACCGTCAAATATATTGCTTATAATGCCGGGACCGAGCGTGAGTGACAGCGGAAGTCCGCTTGATTCTACCGGTTCCCCCGGAGCAAGGCCTGCTGTATCCTCATATACCTGGATAGTTGTGTCTGTGCTATCAATACCGATAACTTCACCGATAAGGCGTTCTTTGCCGACATACACCATCTCAAGCATAGAAAAATCCGTGGAATTCTTTACGGTTACAACCGGGCCGTTGATACCGTATATACAGTTTTTAGACATATTATTTCATCCCTTAAATCAATTAATATCTAGCCCTGATGTTTCCTCAAACCAAACCTTTTGTGAGTAAAGTCGAGAGTCGAGGGTATCATCGATTATCATCATTGCAAACTTGACCTTGATTCCGCCGATCCTGATCGTATTATCAGACTGAACCTGACAAGGCAATACAAATGCTTCCTTTACAAGGTATTCATATTGCATATCCTCAGGTCTTAAATAAATGATTGCATGTTTATCTCTGCCGACCAGTGAATGCTGTACTGTATCAACAGACTTTCTCAGAAATTCAATATAATTCTCTGAGGCAGCAAATGCTTCGAGTTTCTCTCTGGCAGCCTCAAATACCTCTTTTTGAATTTGATTTCTTTTTATATACAAGCGCTTTCTAGATGCCATTTCCTTTTCGGAAAAATCTCTACCGATCTGCTCATGTATAATATCGCAACGCTTACGGACATCAGCTTTGGTTTTCGCCTGAATATCAAGTTCGGCCTTTTTGAGTTTATTAGATTTATAATCCTTTATCTCTTTTTGCGCTTTTTCCTTTGCGTGCTGAGCCTCGCCCGTAATTGCATTAACATATTTGCTTAATTGGTTATCAAGCATAAGATTACTGACCTTTCTACTGCGTAGTAACGGATATCGGATCAATCAAGATTGACACCGATTGCGTCTTTAATATATTTTGTTATTGAATCTGCTTGTCTGCCTGATGCGGTATGTCTGTCAGGTATCTCAACTATAAGCGGTTGCTTATAGTTGAGTTTAAGATCATAGATTATATCAGGACAGAGAGTGACAAGCTTTTCTGTAATAAGTATAATACCTACTTCCTTGTCTTTTATCGCATTGTTCAAAGCTCGTTCTACAGATTCCTTGTGATGTGCGATAACACCTTCAATACCTGCAAGACGCATACCGAGCAGTGTATCGTGATTATCGCTGATAAGCATGAATTTCATAATTACATTACTATTTTCGGAAGATTTGAAATAATAAGGAAGGAAATTACAACACCGTAAAGTGCAACGGTCTCGCCGAGCGCAACAAAGATGAGAGCCTTACCAAACGCTTTTGGATCTTCAGAAACCGCACCAATAGCAGCAGGAACACCTCCTGCAAGAGCTATGCCACCGCCAATGCCTGCAAGACCTGTACAAAGACCTGCAGCGATATAGCCTAGACCGGCGTTGATAGATGAATACTTTGCGGCCTCAACAGCAGCTTCTGCGGTTGAGGTTGTATCAGCGGCTGCCGAAAAGCTCATAAGAGCAAAGAGCAGTACCATTACACCTACTGATGAAAAATTAAAAACGAGTGAGCGCTTGACGCTACCTGATCGTTTCATAACCAGCTTTGCAACCAATGCAGCAATAACTACACAAACAATAGGGAATAAAAGTGAAATAAATGCGTTCATAATTAGTACCTCCATATATAACCGTACGATACGGTAAAGATTATTTTGTTGAATTATCCGTTTTTGCCGGAATAAAAGGTCGCCCGCTGCCCTCATAGAAGCGTGAGAACATTTCATAGAACATAAGTCGAAGTGATTGAACACCGACAAGCAGACCCTCAAGAACTATTACAAATATGTTTCCGAACACTACCATAATAACATAAAGCGCTGTGTTCGGCATCATATCTGCAAGTGTGAAAAACAGATACATGAATGCCGCGTGAACGATAACAAATGCACCTACACGCATAAATGATACTGTGTTAGTAAAGTAACTGATAATGACCTCAAATAACTCAAAAAAGTTTTGCATTATCGTTTCACCGATACCGGCTTTATGTTCGGGCTTTTTCTTGTTTATTAGATTGATCAACTGTTCCTTCATAAACAGAATAATAAGACATATACAAATAATTCCTATAAAGATTCCGGTAAAGCCTTTGAGTGGAGCGAGAAGCATCGTTCCAACAACGCCTATTATAGATATAAAAAGCAAAAGTCCGCAAATTCCGTTTTCACCGACCAGCGCTGAGCCTATATCCTTACTCTTGAACGAGGCGTAAACATTGAATATTATAGCAAACAACATCATCACAGCACCGATAGCAACGGCAAATAATAGTAACTCTGTTGTAGACTGCATAACTTCGATTGGTTTTTCCTCAAAGCCTATTGCTTTGTACATTGGGTCAAGCAGATGCTCAAAACCGAACACACTTCCGAAAACAAGACCAAATAAAGAACCTGAAATTCCACAGGGGATAAGGATCTTACCAAGCGCCATACCTTTGATCTTGTACATCAAATAGCCTACAATTGATAACACTATTCCATGACCTACATCGGCAAACATAATGCCGTAAAGAAGCGTATAGATTATTGCCATAATGGGTGTAGGATCGATCTCATTATATGCAGGAACACCAAACATTTCAACATAATACTCAAACGGTCTGAAGAAGAAATTGTTTTTCAGCTTACTTGGCGGTGTGATGTTTGGCGTATCCTCCGGTTTTGTGTAGTTGATCTCAATTGTATCAACTTCACTCATCTGCTGATTGAAAATCTTTTTCTTGCTTTCAGGTATCCAACCGATAAGCATAAATGAGTCGCCATATCTTGTGGCGTATTTTCTTATCTCGTAAGAATCGCAGGCACGCTTTAGCTGTGTATAGAATTCGAAGTATTCCTGCGAATCCTTCA
>JAXJVX010000124.1:0-2306 GCA_036308305.1 Acutalibacteraceae bacterium
AAAAAATAAGGCATCTGAAAATATTCTCAGATGCCTTACAGTTCAAAGCTTCTATTATAGAAAGATCAGATTATTATCAGCTTTCCTTTTTACGCTTGATAAGTGACATAATGCACATACCAAGTCCCATACCTGCAACACCGCTGATAGCTATTGCCCCGTATGCAAACATACTGCCGATAACTGTGGGAACTGATGTTTCAGCTGTTTTCTTATTGTTTGAGTTACCGAAAGCCATATAAACAGTTTCTGTGTTTTCTTCGCCGTTGAAGGAGTTGAGGTTATAGCAATTCTTTGTACCAAAGCCTGCAACGGGTGTGTACTTACCGAAGTTGTCAGCTGAATCAATAAAGTAGCCTGTTGAGGTCATACACTTACCTGCTTCGAAGCTCTTTGTGTAGTAAATTGCGTTCCACTGATTACCGTCGTAACCGTTTGTATCACCGGGCTTTTCAGCAGTTTTATCACCGTCCTGATAGAGTGAATTTACAACGGTGTAGTTGATGAATCTGTTACCGTTTGCAGTAGAAACTGTATCTACCATATTTGAGGGAATCTTTGTGTAGCTGGGGTTGTATTTATCAACAATCCGAACGATTGAGTAAATACTGAAAGCAATCATTGCAATACCTGCAGCAATACCGAGAGATGTTAAAACAACTGTACTTGTCGGGACAGAATGCTTTGCATTCAAATCTTTGATACTTTTTTCAAAACTTTTAATATAATTCGCTGATTTTTCTGTCGCATCAGAGTTAAAACCTTTACTAACAATATCATAAAGTTGTTTTTCATGATCTAAAGCAAACGTGTACTCATTTAATGCTTCCAAATCAGCAGGAGACCAGTTTGTATTGGCGATTGCCTTCTTAAGGAAGTGGAGTGAAGTACCTATGAGAGCAACACCGCCAACACCAACGAGGGATGAAATTGTTATATCACCTGCCATATTACCTGTGAAGCAAGCAAACCAGCTGTTGCCTGATGATGCTTCTTCTCTTAAAGCATCTGATGTAACAGCCACCGCACCTTCAAGAAGATTCATATCTGTACCGAGGTAAACTGATAAGGGTTCAAGTCCTTCTTCTGTTTCTTTGAGCTTTGCTTCGAGCTCTTCATCGGACATTTCAACTGCATTGTAAACAAGCACTGAATGAAGCTGACCTGAAACTGCCATTGCACGCTGACCTTCTGTCATAGCCTCAACAAAGGGATAAAGAAGCTTGTAATCAACATCTGTAGCATTTTCAAAATATTCTCTGTAGTTTGTTTCGCCGTAAGGAATAGATGCTAAAACAAGATCAAAGCTACCGAGAAGAGTAACAATATAGGTAGGCATCACTAATGCAAGATCTTTTTCTTCCTGAGTCATTTCGGTATCAGCTTCGATCTCTGCAATTTCAGCCTGTGCATCAGCGAGCATTTTCTTTAACTGCTGAATTTTGCCTGTAAGCTCTTTTGCGTTATCAAAATACTTGTCTTTAGTATATACTGATTTGTCTGCAACCGATGCCTTAATACGCTCAATAAGGTCACCGTCATCAGCAACACCCATTGAAAGAAGAATTCTGATATTATCAAGAATGTTAGGGTTACCCTTTAAGAGAATATCTGCAAAGTCCTTGTTATCTCCAGGGAAGTTAAGCATATAGTCGCCCATGTATGTCTTTACGCCTTTGTCATCCTCAACATAGTAATAGTTGAGCTGACGGTAAGCAAGCTGTGCTTCTTTCTTACCTGCCTTGTAGTTTGCAGCGAATTCATTTGCCGCAATACGAAGGTTGTTAACCTCTGAGCTGTATGTATCCATTGCTTCCTCGAAGATGGTTTCATAGTCAGAGATATTGAAGCCGCCGTTCATGTTCATAACTCTGACATCTGTAATAGCATCGTCAACATTCTTTGACTTCTTGTAGCCAAGATAAACTACCTTGCCACCACCGGGATTGAGGTTTTTGTCGAGTACAGTGAAACCTTTGTCTGTGAGAAGCTTTTTAGCCTCGTCAGCTGTGTTTGCTTCTGCCATTTTGAGGTCACTTAAATAATAAGTTACTCGACCTGCGCTTGCAGGCATTACCATTGTAATGCACATTGTCACAACAAGAAGCATACTGATTAATATCTTTGATAATTTCATAATTTTCGTCTCCTTTTTTTAATGATGAAAATATTATACACTCAATGATATTACAAACCTCTTACAAATAAGGCTTAATTTATAAAAAAATAAGGCATCTGAAAATATTCTCAGATGCCTTACAGTTCAAAGCTTCTATTATAGAAAGATCAGATTATTATCAGCTTTC
>JAXJVX010000125.1:0-2847 GCA_036308305.1 Acutalibacteraceae bacterium
CATCATCGAGTGCAACAACAGGAAGTAATACGTCTGTAACAGGTCCCTTAGCTTTGTATTGTTTAACTACCATCAAGGTTGCGGCCGGTGCAGTTGCGGTAGCAACCGAAGCGAGAACGATTGCGGCGGGTAACGATAACTTATCGGGCATTATAAAGTGAATACCAATTAGAACTGCATCCACTACAACGGTGGTGAATAACGCTTGAAAGATACCGATTATGGTGGCCTGTTTTCCAATCTTTTTGAGTTGCGATAAACGAAACTCATTTCCTATCGCAAATGCGATAAATCCGAGCGCCAAATCGGAAATGATTCCGAATCCCTCTATCTGTGTAGCGGTGATACCGATTCCCTGTGTTCCAAGCGATCCGAGAACGAAAGGACCGATTAAAATACCAGCTATCAAATATGCGGTAACTGCGGGTAGCTGTACCTTTTTTGCAAGTCTTGAGAGAAGCAGACCTGCAAGTAAAGCTATCGATAAACTGAGAAAAATGCTTGCTGTTTGCGTCATAAAATATACCTTCTTCAAAATTACAAAAGAAGAGCTGCTCCACGGGTTGTGAAGCAGCTCGGGAAATTCAATTATTCAATTTCAAGTCGTCTACCTTCCGGTAAGGTAACTTGTTTCTTCGGGAGTGTCAATTTCAAAACACCGTTTTCGTACTTTGCTTTGATTTGATCGGCATCAACACCGGAGATATCAAAGCTGCGACTGTAAGAACCATAGGAGCGTTCCACACGGACGACCTTTTCTTTTTTGTCTTTTTCTTCAATCCTGGAATGACGCTCAGCGCGAACGGTAAGAGTATCACCGCTGATATCGAGTTGAATATCTTTCTTTTCAAAGCCGGGGAGATCGGCTTCCAACAGGTAGTGGTCTCCTTCATCGGTTACATCCGTTTTGAATTCTGCAAGATCACCCGAACTGAAGAAAGAACCAAACGGGTTACCAAAAAAGTTCCTTTCAAATTCTTCCAGTTCACGGAAGGGGTTATAAGCGTTTACATGATGATTATTGTTTCTGCGAGTAAGTTCGAACATAATTATACCTCCAAATGTTCTGATAGTATTATTATGTCGGCCTATTTAGTTTTCATCCGACAAGGTCGGCATTAGTCGGACATCCGGCACAACCCATCGGTAACCATCTCTTTTCATTTTATATTTGTCTTTTTCCTTTCGACACCTACAGTATAGTACTTGAAATCGCATATTGTGTTACTAATTTTTAAACAAAGTGTAAACATTAGCACTCTCGTAGCCAGAGTGCTAGTATTTTGCCTCTTTCGATTGTCGCTGAATAGCATCCTTCTAAGAACAGGTGTGAACAAAACAGACTATTTCAAAATAGCAGTAGCTTCGCTGATAGTCTTTTCAAACGCCTCTCTGCCGTATACATCGACCTGCGCCTTATTTTTTTCACCGTGAGTCAGACAGCCGGCGCCGCCGATACATCCACCTACACAAGCCATACCTTCGATAAAGTTAGCATCAAGCACGTTCTTTTGTTTTCTGAGAAGTGCCACCTTGCAAGCTTCTATACCGTCGCAAGGAATTGACTTAAGATCAAATTCAATATTCTGTTCTTTAAGTCCTTGTGCCACAGCATCGGAAAGACCGCCGGAGCGCGCAAAGATACGACCATAGAAGGATGCGTTATCCAATACGTCCTCGCCAAGTGTGGTAATATCAATATCACGGCTGTCATAAAGCGCCTGTAGCTCTTCAAAGGTCATAACCGCATCAATATAGGGTTTCACACTGTCAAGCTGTGCTTCTGCCTTTTTCGCAGTGCAGGGACCAATGAAAACAACCTTTGCCGTAGGATCGGTTCCTTTAATGTATTTCGCCAATGTTGCCATCGGAGAAAGATTGTGCGATACATAAGGCAGTAAATCAGGAAACGCCGATTTAATATACTGCACAAAAGCCGGACAGCAAGAGCTGGTAAGGAAACCTTTTTCAGCAAGCTCTTTTGATTCTGCCTGAGCTACCATATCAGCACCAAGTGCCGCTTCGATTACGGTGAAGAACCCGAGCTCCTTAAGACCGGAAATTACCTGACCGAGCTTTGCATAGGTGAACTGACTGGAGATGGACGGTGCCACCATTGCATATACCTTATACTTGGTGTTACCCTCACTCTTCTTGATCATATCGATCACATTTAGGATATACGATTTATCGGTGATCGCTCCGAAAGGACACTGATATACGCAAGCGCCGCATTGGATGCACTTATTGTTATCAATAGCGGCAGCGTTATCCTCGTTGATAGAGATTGCCTTAATCTTACAAGCAACCTGACAAGGTCGCTTGCGGTTAACAATAGCAGAATACGGACAAACCTTTGCACACTGACCGCACTCTACACATTTGGATTTATCAATGTGAGCTACGTGATTGTGATCAAAGGAGATGGCTCCCCTCTTACATACATCCTCGCAACGGTGTGCCAAGCAACCACGGCAAGAATCGGTCACTTCGTAACCTGCAGCCGGACACTCGTCACAGGCAATATCGATAACCTCAATAACATTGGGGTTTTCTTTATCGCCGCCCATTGCGATACGTACACGCTCACCTAAAATAGCGCGTTCCTTGTATACACAGCAACGCATGGTGGAGGTTTTTCCGGGAACGATGGTTTTAGGAATATCAAGGACATTCTGCAGGAGCGTATCGTTCCAGGCTTGACGTGCCACCTCACGCAAAACCTTATATTTCAAATGCTGTACCTTTGTATCAAATTTTCTGACTCCCATACCAAAATCTCCTTAGAAATAACTTACTTTTATTCTCTTACCCATCTTTCTGAGGCTCTTAGAAAGCTCCTCTACA
>JAXJVX010000126.1:0-9042 GCA_036308305.1 Acutalibacteraceae bacterium
AAGTTGAATTACACCGTTCCTTGCACGCTTTGCCGGACAACGGAATAGATCAGCATGTTGTCGAAATCCTGTCAACCGGTGGTTTTTCAGAAAAAACTATTGATAATTATTCATTTTCAATGCCAAATGTTGATATAAATGCGTTAGTACAACTTCTTCATATGCAGGAGCATCTGCAAAACGGCGGGTTGGGAATAAGACAAGTATGTGATTGGGCGGCTATCCGTTCTTCAAGGGATTATATTGATAATAAACAAAAGATAGATGTTTTGTTAGAAGATATCGGTCTTGTAAAGTTCGAAAAATGCTTTTCTGCTATATGTCGGAAATACCTTGGTATGCCTTTGAAGGAGCATTATTCAAACGAAGTGTATTCATTGGCAGATGATCTGATATGTGATATAATGCAGAGTGGAAACTTTGGTGCAAAATCACAGGAAATATATTTTAACAGTTCAATTTTTGTTGCTCAAAACAATGGTAAAAATGGGCTGGCTGCAATAATTAGTAATTATATTGAATTTGCGTATAAATCTTTTCCGATTTGTAAAAGATATATGATATTAGTTCCGTTTTCTCCGCTTGTAATTATTCCTCGCTATATTTATAGAGTAATTCGGAGAAGAAGAGTTGCAATCAGCCCTTTAAAGATGGCAAAAAGTGCGAAAGAACGTGCGTCTATCTATAAAAAATTGGAGATATTTAAGGTTAAATAAGAGTTGACAAATTGTTTTTTGTGTGATACAATTCTAAACAATAAAGATATCGGCTATGACAGGAAGAAGTAGCGGAACGATTTGTTATAAGAGAGCTTTTGGTTGGTGTAAAAAAGCAATAGATCACCGTGAAATACATCCTAACAGCCCGAGATCTGAAGGGTAGTCTGTGTAGGATCTTGCGTTCGCCGTGCGTTAAACGGTTGAGTTTTATACTCGTTAAGGCAGTTTGTTGTGAAGCAGACTGTAAATTGAGGTGGTAACACGGCTTTTCGTCCTCTTGCTGAAGTTAGCAAGAGGATTTTATTTTTTACTTTGAAAGGAATATAAAAAATGGGTGTTTTTGATGAACTCAAAGCCAGAGGTATGATCGCACAATGTACTGATGAAGAAAAGGTGCGCGATCTTCTTAATAATCAAAAAATTAAGTTCTATATTGGTTTTGATCCTACGGCTGACAGTCTTCATGTAGGTCACTTTGTTCAGATAATGGTTATGTCACATATGCAAAAAGCAGGACATACACCGATTGCTCTGTTTGGCGGCGGAACCGGTATGATAGGCGATCCCTCCGGTAAGACAGATATGAGAAAGATGCTTACAAAAGAAGATATTGATCACAATATCGAATGCTTTAAGGAGCAGATGTCAAAGCTTGTTGATTTTTCTGACGGCAAGGCAATCATGGTAAATAACGGCGACTGGCTGCTTAACCTTAACTACATTGAGTTCTTGCGTGAGATAGGAGTGCATTTTTCTGTAAACAGAATGCTGAGCTTTGAATGCTATAAACAGCGTCTTGAAAGAGGCCTTTCATTCTTTGAACTTAACTATATGCTTATGCAGAGCTATGACTTTTTGCGTCTCAATCGTGATTATGACTGCTGTCTTGAACTGGGCGGTGATGATCAATGGAGTAATATTATCGGTGGCGTTGAGCTTTGCCGTAAATGTGATGATAAGACTGTTTACGGTCTTACTTTTGCATTGCTTTTGACAAGTGAAGGCAAGAAAATGGGCAAAACCGAGGGTGGTGCAGTATGGCTTGATCCAAAGAAAACTTCACCTTATGATTTCTTCCAGTATTGGAGAAATGTTGCTGATGCAGATGTTATAAAGTGTATGAAGATGCTTACATTCATGCCTGTAGAGGAGATAGCTGAGTACGAGAAATTAGAAGGCAGTGCGCTTAATACCGCAAAAGAAAAATTGGCATATGAAGTCACAATGCTTATTCATGGTAAGGACGAGGCTGATAAGGCCTTGAGTGCAGCAAAATCCTTATTTGGAGGTGCCGGTAATTCTGAAAATATGCCTTCAACAAAGCTTGATGCTGATATGTTTGCTGATGGAGAGATAAGCGTTATCGATCTTTTGGCTATCACAAAGCTTGCTCCTTCAAAGGGCGAAGCAAGAAGACTTATTCAGCAAGGCGGGGTATGTGTTGATGATGTGAAAATTACCGAAATTGGTGCCAAATTATCGATTGCCGACTTTGAAAAAGGCTATGTTGTGATCAAAAAAGGTAAAAAGGCTTTCCACAAAGCTGAACTTTAATTCTGAATAGAAAAAATCCTTTGCGCATATTATTTTATAAAGTATGTGCGGAGGATTTTTTATTATGGAGCAACAAGCAAAAGAGTCACAAACAAATAAGACGATCGACAGAAAGTTCAGATTTATGATAGCACAAACAGTAATTTGTGTTATATTTCTCGCTGTTGTAGGAATATGTGTGCTTATCGGAGGTAATGCTTATGATTATGTACATAACAGATTTTGCGAATTGTTTGATAAACCTATAAATGTGGAGCAGGTATTAGGAGCAAATGAAGCACGGGCAGTAATAGCGATGCAGTCCACGCAGTATGGCATAGGCGGTAGCGGTGAATCCGCAGATAAAAAAACCACCCTTTATAGCGAAGACAAAGAAATAGTCAAAAAGATAAGCGTAAACGAAATGTGCTATCCGTTGGATGAATATTATATAACAAGTGAATTCGGTGGCAGAACAGACCCGATAAGCGGGGAATACAGCTATCACAGCGGCACCGATATGGGTGCAGATACCGGTAGCAATATTTACGCCGTACTTTCCGGAAGTGTAAAAAAAGCTGTTTGGGATAGCTGGGACTACGGAAATTATGTGGTAATAAGTCATTCTGATGGATTCGATACTCTGTATGCTCATTGTGATACATTGTTATGCAAAGAGGGCGATGTTGTTGAAAAGGGTGATGTGATAGCACTGGTTGGCAGTACAGGCAGATCAACAGGTCCTCATTTGCATTTTGAAGTGAGAATCAATGATAAAAGACTTGATCCAAAATGGTTTATTGATCTATGAGTTTTAGAATTTTTAAAACTGATATAACTATGTCGCCACTGTTTGTAGCGTTATTATGTATTTTGTTGCTTGTTGATACAACAGGACTAATGATTTCAGGACTTGTGTGTGCCATACTTCACGAATCAGGCCATCTTTGCATAATGCGAATTTGCGGTGTGGGAGTACGAAAGATTGTATTTTATCCTTGTGGAATTGATATCAGAAGGGAAAAGTCTAAAACAAGTTACATAAATGATTTTTTAATATCGGCAGGTGGATGTATTGCCAATATCGTTACAGCGTGTATTTGTTATCCTTTTTTAAAAAATGAATATGTGTTAAGTGTTTTTATATCGTCAATTGCTCTTTGTATATTTAATTTACTTCCAATAAAAGGTCTTGATGGGGAACAAGCAGTTAAATACTTGTTACTGATGAAATTTTCACCAAATACAGTAAGCAGTATAACAAGCGCCATATCTATATCGTTTGTGATAGTTTTATTTGTATTAAGTGTGTGTAGTATTATTTTGTATAATATATCGCCACTAATACTGATATGCGGAATATATCTGCTTATCATAACTATAATGCAAATTCGCTTGAAATAAAGATGTATGTGTGGTAAAATGAAAGCACTAATGTAAAGGAATTTGATTATGACGGAATTACAATTATCAAAATTATTAAAAGGAGTTCAAAAACCCGGCAGATATACCGGAGGTGAGTTTAACAGCATCGTTAAAAACAAGGCTGATATTGATATTCGCTTTGCTTTTTGTTTTCCTGATACATACGAAATAGGTATGTCACATCTTGGAATGAAAATACTGTATTCTTTACTGAATTCAATGGACGGAGTCTGGTGTGAGCGTGTGTTTGCACCTTGGCCGGATATGGAAGAAAATCTGCTAAAAGAAGATATGGGTGTATTTGCACTTGAAAGTCTTGATGATATCAAGGAATTTGATATCATTGGTTTTACTTTGCAATATGAGTTGAGTTATTCCAATATGCTTAATATGCTGCGACTTTCTAAAATTCCGCTTTTTTCAAGCGAGAGAAAAGGTCTGATGAATTTAGTTGTTGTAGGCGGTCCTTGCACCTGCAATGCAGAGCCTATTGCAGACTTTGCTGATGCGGTATTTTTGGGCGAGGGTGAAGAAACTGAAGTTGAGTTTGTTGAGCTTTACCGTAAATTTAAAAAGAGCAACGGAACGAAAGAAGATTTTTTGAAAGAGGCATCAAAAATAAAAGGAATATATATTCCTTCGCTTTATGATGTTGAGTATAATGCTGATGGCACAGTAAAAGCAATTACACCGAAGTGTGATGCACCTATGCCGATACAAAAGAGTATCGTTCAGGATCTTGATACAATGTTTGCTCCGGACAAGTTTGTTGTGCCGTTTATTGATGTTGTGTTTGACCGAGCGGTAGAAGAGGTTTTTCGTGGTTGTATTCGAGGTTGCAGATTCTGTCAGGCAGGTATGATTTATCGTCCTGTTCGTGAGAAAAGCTATAAAACTGTGTCAGAGCAGGCAAAAAGCCTTTGTGATACAGCAGGATACGATGAGGTTTCGTTATGTTCGCTTTCTACAAGTGACTATACACAGATTGAGCCTTTGCTTGATGATATGCTTGATTGGACCCAAAAGGATAATATAAGCATATCCTTGCCGTCGCTTCGTATTGATTCATTTTCGCCGGAATTACTCGCAAAGGTTGAAAGAGTCAGAAAAGGCGGTCTAACTTTTGCTCCCGAAGCCGGATCGCAGCGTATGCGAGATGTTATAAATAAAAATCTTGATGAAGAGTCGATTTTGAAAACCTGTCTTGATGCTTTTAAGGGCGGACACACCTCAGTAAAGTTGTATTTTATGATGGGACTGCCTCATGAAACAGACGAGGACATTATCGCTATCGGTCAGCTCGGGCAAAAAATAGTTGATTTATTTTATAATATGGAGAACAGACCCAAAGGAAAAGGGGTTCAGGTTTCAATCAGTCTTGCAACTTTTGTACCGAAACCGCATACGCCGTTTCAATGGTTTGGTCAGAATGTTATGGCTGATGTCAGAGCGAAGCAGGAATTGCTTGTTTCTTCTCTGACTACTAAAAAGATCAGGATAAGCTGGCATGAAAGTGAAACATCATTACTGGAGGCGGTATTTGCAAGAGGGGACAGAAGACTTTCAAAAGTTATTGCAAGAGCTGTTGAGTTAGGCTGTAAGTTCGATTCATGGGGTGAGTATTTTGATATGGATAAATGGCGCATTGCTTTTGACGACTGCGGACTATCTATGGAATTCTACGCAAACCGTGATCGTGAATACGATGAGATTTTACCGTGGGATCATCTTGACTATGGTGTTACTAAAAACTTTTTGATGCGTGAAAACGAGCTTGCTAAAAGGGCTGCAACCACGATGAATTGCCGTGAGAAATGTGCCGGCTGCGGTGCTAACAAGTTACTTGAAAGGAGTGTTGATTGTGCGAAATGCAAGGTTACTTTATAAAAAGACAGACAGAGCTAAATATATTTCGCATCTGGATGTAAACCGTTTGATGCTTCGTGCCATTAAGCGCAGTCGCATACCGGTTTGGGTAACAGAGGGTTTTAATCCGCATATATTTATCACTTTTGCTTTACCTTTGTCTTTAGGCTATGAAAGCCAATATGATTATATGGATTTTCGAATAATCGATGACAGCCTTTCTTTTGAAGAAGTATGTAGTGCCTTGTCCGAGGCTCTGCCTGATTGTATTGAAGCGGTCGAGGTATATGAGCCGCATATAAAGCCAAAAGAGATAGCTTTTGCTGAATTTGTCTTGTATATTGAATGCGATGGCAATAACAAAAAGCTTTTAACTGACTTTTTGAACCGTGATGAATTGATCGTTGAAAAGAAAACTAAAAAAGGCGGTCTGAAATCCTTTGATGTTAAGCCCAAAATATTTGATTTATCTATTGATGACTATTATTTAGGCTTGAAGATATTGATGCGTTTACCGGCAGGAAATGATGATAATATCAATCCTTCGGTTATACTAAATGCTGCTGAAATGCAAGGAATCGGATTTTCGGTTGAAAAAGTTATAAGAGGGCGTCTTTTTGACAAAAATATGGTTGTATTTCATTGACAATTAATCTATATTATGCTAAAATAATATGATGAAATATATTTAGGAAGTTAATGTTATGATTAAAAGTATGACAGGTTACGGCAGAGCTCAGGCTGTTATTGACGGAATGGAAATAACGACCGAGATAAAAGCTGTAAATCACCGTTATTTTGAGTTTTCTGCACGTATTCCAAGGCAGTTCGGTTATCTTGAAGAAAAACTGAAAAGTCTTGCAAATACGCTTATCAGCCGAGGCAAGGTAGAGGTTTATGTAAGCATCAACATGCTTGAAACTGACAGTATTACAGTTGCAATAAATCATCCGCTTGCTAAGGCGTATTATGATGCATATACAGAATTGGCTGATACTTATGGTCTTCGTTCTGATTTTTCGGTGTCAGATATCACGAGAAATCCCGATGTACTTACTGTATGTAAAGAGGACGAGGATGAGCAACGCATTGTTAAGAATGTTACAGAGGTAATGAGCAAAGCAATCGATTCATTTATAACTATGCGCAAAATAGAGGGTGAGCGTCTTTATCAGGATCTTTCGTCACGGTGTGACACGATAATTGCTGCTGTGGAAGAAGTTGAAAAGAAATCAACTGAAACAGTTTCTCTTTACAGAGAACGACTCGAGCAAAAAATGCGGGAGTTACTTGATAATGCACAGATAGATGAGCAGCGTTTGCTTACTGAAACTGCAATATTTGCTGATAAGATCGCAGTTGACGAGGAAACTGTCCGTCTTCGCAGTCATATCAAACAGTTTCTAGATTTGATAAAGTTGGATGAGCCGGTTGGCAGAAAGCTTGATTTCCTTGTGCAGGAGATCAATCGAGAAACAAATACGATTGGCTCAAAATGTTCTAATGTTGAGATAACAAAAATCGTTGTTGACACAAAATCCGAAATAGAAAAGATAAGAGAACAGGTTCAGAATATCGAATAGAGGTGTCATAGTTGAAACTTGTAAACATTGGCTTTGGTAACATGGTCAACGCTTCACGAATGGTTGCAATCGTTAGTCCCGAATCAGCGCCCGTCAAGCGAATAGTATCTGAAGCTAAGCAGAACGGCAGTCTTATTGATGCAACACACGGCAGACGCACTCGTGCTGTTATCATTACAGACAGCAATCATGTTATTTTGAGCTATCTGCTTGCTGAAACTGTTGCAGCGAAATTTGATGAAAATGCTGAAATTGGGGCTGAGGAGGTTGAATATGAGTAAAAAAGGTACATTATTTATATTTTCCGGTCCGTCGGGCTCCGGCAAGGATACAGTGTTGCACGAGCTTTTGTTAATGAATAAAAATGTACGACTTTCAATTTCAACCATTACCAGAGCCCCCAGAACAAATGAGATTCCCGGCGAAAAGTATAACTTTACTACTAAGGAAAAGTTTGTTGAGATGATCAATAACAACGAGCTCTTAGAGTACAATATGTATCTTGATAATTATTACGGAACTCCCAAAGCACCAGTTGACGCATGGTTGAATGAAGGATTGGATGTAATACTTGAAATTGATGTAAACGGCGCTTTTAAGGTTAAAGAACAATGTCCGGATGCTGTAATGGTATTTTTGCTTCCTGCTTCAATAGATATTTTATATCATCGGTTAAATAAACGAGGTACCGAGCCGCAGGAGGTTATCGACAAGCGTGTTAATGAAGCAAAACGCGAGATAGCTTTGTGTGATAAATACGATTATTTTGTGGTAAATGATGTGCTTGAAGATGCCGTTAGTGATTTTAATGCAATTATCAGAGCGCAAGCTTTGAAAAAAATAAATATGATAGAAATTATTAATGAGGTGAAGAAAGATGCTTAATCCTTCGATCGGTAAACTTATTCAGGCTTATGAAAGCCGTTATCAGCTTGTAACAGATGTTGCACACTATGCACGCCATATTTCAGATAAGGCAATTGAGGAGAAGAGAATTCTGGTTGAGAAGCCGGTTAATACTGCACTCAATGAGCTTGCAGACAGTTTGGATAAATAATTCTTTAAGGGGCTGTTGACGTGAGTTTCAGCCCCATTTGGTTTTTAAAGAACGGTTTTCAAGGAGGTTTCTGTCTGTGTCAAAGTTTTTATGCGCTGAAATTTATGTTGATAATACGTCAATTACCTTTGATAAAACCTATGATTATGTAATCCCGCAGAATATGTCCGATAAAATATTTGTCGGTCAGCGTGTTCTTATTCCGTTTGGGAGGATTAATAAAAAGAGAGTAGGTTATGTCAGGAAAATTAAAAGCTGTCTTGAAGCACAGGTCAACAAACTCAAACCGATCAGCTCGATCGTTGATACATTTCCATGCCTATCTGATGAAATGATCGGCCTTGCGGATTATATGGCAGACAGAGCTTTTTGTACATTTTCTGATGCAGTCAAGCCTATGCTGCCTCCTGGTATCGGCATAAAGCTTTATGCTGAATACAGTATTGGCGAAAACGTTGATTTCTCATCCCTTTCCGATGATGAAATGCTAATAATTAAAATGCTTAATGCATCTGATGAGCCGCTTAAAGCGGAGTATTTACTTTCAAATTGCGGATTGAATCATGACAGTGATATACTTGAAAAGCTGACAAAATCGGGTCATATAACAAAGCGTGATGAATTCCGTCGTGTCATTGGTGATGCAACTGTAAAAATGATCAGACTTTGTGAAGATTATGATTCCGAGCAAAGCGGTATTGCGTTGTCAGCCAAAAGAAAATCTGTTGCAGATTTTCTTTTGCAATGCGGTACAGCTACGGTTAAAGAGGTTTGCTACTTTACCGGTGTAACTCAAAGTGTTCTCGATGGACTTGTGAGGTTAAATATTGCTGAGTATTTTGAAGATGAGGTATATAGA
>JAXJVX010000127.1:0-1806 GCA_036308305.1 Acutalibacteraceae bacterium
CAGTTGAAGGCAAAGGCGTCTTCGAGATTCGGTTCTCGAGGACGCTTCTTTTGTTTTAACAATATAATATAAGTTTGTGGAGATAAGGCAATGGCGTCTTTAAGAGTATTTCTATACTCTTGGAGGCGCTTTTTTTCTTTTCGCTGCTAAAGGAGGAACAAAAAATGTCGTATGTAGATGAAGTAATCGAAAGGGTTGAAAGAGAAAATCCTAATGAACCGGAATTCCATCAGGCGGTTCGTGAAGTTCTTGACTCAATCAGACCTGTTGTTGACGCAAATGAGGCAGCGTATAGAAGAGATGCGCTGCTTGAAAGACTCGTTAATCCCGAAAGACAAATCAAGTTCAGGGTACCGTGGATTGATGATAAGGGTGATGTTCAGGTTAATACCGGATACCGTGTACAGTTTAACAGTGCAATCGGCCCATACAAAGGCGGCTTGAGACTTCATCCGTCAGTTAATATCGGAATCATTAAGTTCTTAGGATTTGAGCAGATTTTCAAAAATTCACTTACCGGGCTTCCGATTGGCGGCGGTAAGGGAGGCAGTGATTTCAATCCCAAGGGAAAATCTGACAGAGAGATTATGGCATTTTGCCAAAGCTTTATGAGTGAGCTTTGTAAATATATCGGTGCTGATACTGATGTTCCTGCCGGAGATATTGGTACAGGTGCAAGAGAAATCGGATATATGTTCGGACAGTATAAAAAGCTCAGAGGCTTGTTTGAAGGCGTTCTTACAGGAAAAGGTCTTTCATATGGCGGTTCACTTGCGAGAACAGAAGCAACCGGTTATGGTCTTTTGTATCTTACCGATCAAATGCTTAAGAAAAACGGAAAGGATATCAAAGGAAAAACCGTAGTCGTTTCAGGAAGCGGTAATGTTGCAATTTATGCTGTGGAGAAAGCACAACAGCTCGGTGCAAAGGTTGTTACAGTATCCGATTCAAACGGCTGGGTATATGATCCTGACGGTATTGATGTTGCTGCTCTTAAGGAAATCAAAGAAGTTAAGAGACAGAGACTTACCGAATATAAGAACTACAGACCAAATTCCGAGTATCACGAAGGTAAGGGTGTTTGGAGCATCAAAGCGGATATTGCGCTTCCTTGTGCAACACAGAACGAGCTTGAACTTGATGATGCAAAGACCTTGGTTAAAAATGGTGTAATCGCAGTTGCAGAAGGTGCAAATATGCCAACAACTGCTGATGCGACAAAATACCTTCAGGAAAACGGAGTGCTCTTTGCACCCGGTAAAGCTGCAAATGCAGGTGGTGTAGCAACTTCAGCATTGGAGATGAGTCAGAATAGTGAAAGACTCAGTTGGTCCTTCGAAAAGGTTGATTCAAAGCTTAAAGATATTATGGTTAATCTTTTCGACAACATTGATGATGCCGCAAAGCGTTACGGATTCCCCGGAAACTATGTGGCAGGTGCAAATATTGCAGGTTTTGAAAAAGTAGTAGATGCAATGAATTCGCAGGGAATAGTTTAAATTGGTTAAAATGTTATTTTAACATTTTAATATATTCAACATAAGACATAGGGCAAAGACGTCTTTAGTGTGATTTAACATTATAGGCGTCTTTGCCTGCGTCAGGAGACAAGAAGCAACAAGCTTTTGTGTAACAAAAATTTAAAAGGAGATGTTTTATCATGAAAAACGTACAGGATTACTTTGGAAGCTTAGTGTTTGATGACAGAGTTATGAAATCTAAACTTTCATCAAAGGTGTACAACTCACTGAAGAAGACAATTGATGAAGGAGCGCAGCTTGACTCAAATGTAGCCAATGCCGTTGC
>JAXJVX010000128.1:0-4050 GCA_036308305.1 Acutalibacteraceae bacterium
ATAGAGATAGCGTAGAATGATTGATAGTAACCATAAAGCTTTTGTTCTACCAACATAGCGCCGGTATTAAAAAGAGTTACAAGAATGGAACTAATACAGGTTTCCAATGTTAGGAGTCCCGGTTTAAGACTCTTTTTAAATGCTTTGAATAAATAACCCATAGACAGGCCACGTATCACGGCAGGAAGAACCCACAACAATGTGGTTGCGCTCATACCGTATGTAATCATCTGACCTGTAAAAGCCCCAACAAATCCTGTGGCGGCACCCCATAGAGGACCTGCGAAAATGGAAACGATAATTACCGGCAATCCACTTAGTGATATTTTTAAGTTACCACCGAATGGAGCACTGACGCTGACTGCAAGAAAATCAAGACCGACATACATTGCCGCCATAACGCCTGCAAGACAAATAAATTTTACTGTGTTTTTGTTTTTTGACATTATAAAACCTCCTTATACCCGTTATTCCGAAATATAAGGAGGTGGGATCCATATTTTCGGCAGCGGGATGCGACATCCGAACCGCGGTTAAACCTTCGTCCGTGTGGCAACTCCCCGTCCACACAGCACTTAACGCTCGAATGCCTACTCTGCATAAGCAAATATTATTATACACCAAATTTTCAAAATTTCATCAAGAAATTAAAAAATTTACAAAATTTATTTCTTTAGGTTTTGTTGCACCGATTAAAACCCCGAAGCCATTGTATGATCTAATCAGAGTTTTGTTCTGTTCAGAAGTATGCGCATAAACGCAAAGAACGCACACCGTAAAAAGTGTGCGTTCTTGCTTTTAGAATGTTATTGTAATTGTTGTTCCTTCGTCAGGTACGCTATCGAGTGTTACCTTGCCCTTATGATATGCAACAGCGTGTTTCACAATGGATAATCCAAGGCCTGTGCCACCCGTTTCTTTGGAATGGCTTTTATCTACACGGTAAAAACGTTCAAAGATTCTGGAGTGATGCTCAGGCGGAATACCAATTCCCGTATCGGAAACGGTTACAACTGTATTCTCTCCATCCTGCTTAACGCTTACATTAACTTTGCCGCCTTCTTTGTTATAGCGGATAGCATTGTCACAAAGGTTGTAAATAATCTCATACAGATATCTGCGAATACCGTTAATTGTGCAATTCTCTCCGTCCACTGATACTAAAACCTGTCTTTTAGCTGCAGAAGCCGAAAGAACCTCTGCAACTTCATTAGCCACTTCAAGAAGATCCACCGATTCGGTTGGAATTTCTGCATCTTCATCAAGTTGAGAGAGGCGGATAATATCGTTGATCAGGGATACCAATCTCTGCGCCTCGTTCTTAATATTACCGATAAATCTACCGGTATCTTCGGGCTTTACAAGACCATTTTCCAAAAGCTCAGCACTGCCGATAATGGACTGCAAAGGTGTTTTAAGTTCGTGAGAAACGTTCGCTGTAAACTCTTTGCGATTCCGTTCGGCAAATGCAGAATCAGTTACATCAAGACAAAGAATAACTAAACCGATGACTTTTCCTTCTGATTCGGTTCTGTTTATAATAAACTGATACTCATTACCGTTTCTGGTTTCACGAAATTCACTACGATTTCCCTCGAATGCCTTATTTATGGCACGATTCATTTCGCTGCTTCTATCAACAGTAAGGAAGTCACGTCCAACAGGTGTGTGCTCAATTCCAAATAACTTTTTTGCAGCCTCGTTCATGCTAAGCACAAAACCTTTATTATCAAGGAGAATTAAGCCTTCGCTCATGGATGCCGTAATCTGATTTAATTCATCCGATTTTTCCCTTAGCAGAGCAAGTTGGCTTTCTATTTGCTTATGCTGTTTGTTAAGCTTTGTGAGTATTGGAGTTAATTCCTCGTATGTGTTGTTATTGGCAGGATGCTCAAGATCAAGCTCATTCAAGGGCTTAACAATACTTGTAGCCATCTTGTTAGACATAATAATCGCAACAACTACAGAAACCAAAATAATGGCACATACTGCAGGAAGCATACCAAGAATCAGTGCTCCGACAGTAACCTGGCTCACGGAGATGCGAAGTACATTTCCGTTTTTCAAGCGTGTAGCTTCATAAAATGTTTTCTCAGTCAATGTGGAAGAATATCTGGAACTGCTGCCGGTACCCGTTTCAAGAGCTTCCGCAATTTCTTCGCGCTTTAAATGATTATCCATTTCATCTTGGTTGGCCTGTGTATCGTATAAAACCTCACCTTCGGGTGACACCAAGGTGAATCGGAATATCGAGGAATTGAAATTGTTGAAATACTCCTCGCTGGCATTATCCACGATGCCTGCTACGATGGACAGCTCTTCCTTGAGTTGATCCACCTGAGTCTGATTAAAATAACTGTGCAAAAAACTGGTTGCCAGAACTAAGCTTGCTAACAGCACAGTCATTGCCACAATTGTTATGGAGCGAAAAATTTTACCGGTCATTTTACGCCCTCCATCCTATATCCGACACCGATAACCGTTTCGATTCGTTTGCCGGATTCACCGAGCTTTTGACGAAGGGTTTTAATATGCATATCTACCGTTCTGGACTCTCCAAGATAATCAATACCCCAGACTTCAGATAGGAGTTTTTCCCTTGAGAAAGCAACACCCGGATTGCTCATAAACATCTTTAGAATTTCGAACTCTTTGAATGTCAATGCAACGTTTTCTCCATTCACACTGACGGTATGCTCTTTATCATTCAAAGTGATTTCCGCAATACTAATTACGTCGGTTACTTCTTCAGGGGTACAACGGCGAAGAACAGCTTTGATACGCGACACCATTTCCATAACACCGAACGGCTTCACGAGATAATCATCTGCACCCGTATCGAGTCCCTGAATTTTATCCATTTCGGTGCCTTTGGCAGTCGCCATGATCACTGGGATTTTTCGTGTATCGGTTCTGTTTCTTATTTCTTTTAAGACTTCAACGCCATCCATACCGGGCATCATAATATCCAACACAATCAGTTCGGGTTTCTCGGTTTTTAGTGCTTCGAGCATGGAAATACCATCAGAAAAACCTTTCGCTTCGAATCCTGTCTGTGTTAAGGTATACACCTCAATGTCACGTATGGTATTGTCGTCATCAACACACCAAATCATAGTATCTTATACTCCTTTGTGAACGCCGGTTACGGAGAACTCAACCCACTCACCGATATTTACGGCGTGGTCTCCGATACGTTCAAAATATTTAGCAATCATAAGAAGATCAACATAATACTCACCGTCGGCGGGATTATCCGAAATCATCTTAATTAACGTATTCTTTACACGGTCAAATGCATCGTCAACAACATCATCATGGTCCGATACCGATTCTGCAAGTTTAAGATCGCCGTTTACATAGGCATCTATACTATCCGTAACCATTTTAATGGTTGCTTCTGCCATGACACGAATATCTTTACACTCTTCGCCGGTTCTGCCACAGAGGAAGGTTATAATATCTGCGATATCTTCTGCCTGGTCTCCGATTCTTTCCATATCGGTAATCATCTTAAGTGCAGCAGAAATAACACGGAGATCCTTTGCTACAGGCTGTTGCTGGAGCAAGAGTTTCAAGCAGATGGATTCAATTTCACGCTCTAACTCATCGATTCTATGTCCTTGTTCTTGTGCTTTACGTGCATCTTGTGTGTTGCCCTCTAAAAGAGCTTTTGCAGAAAGCGCGATAATGCTTTCACATTCCGCACCCATTTCAATCATCTTATGGTTTAATACCATTAGTTGTTCATCAAATCTACTTCTCATATCTCTTAACCAAACCTTCCTGTAATGTAATCTTCAGTTCTCTTATCTCGAGGTGCCGAGAACAATTTTTCCGTTTCGCCAAACTCAACCAGCTCGCCAAGAAGGAAAAACGCGGTGTTGTCAGAGATACGTACAGCCTGTTGCATATTGTGCGTTACTATTATTATAGTATATTTTTGCCGCAATTGCAATGCAAGTTCTTCAATTCGGGAAGTTGAGATAGGATCAAGTGCGCTCGTCGGCTCGTCCATAAGCAAAACTTTCGGTTCGACCGCAAGGGCAC
>JAXJVX010000129.1:0-9051 GCA_036308305.1 Acutalibacteraceae bacterium
AGAGCTGCTGCTGTAGGCTCGTTGATGATACGCTTAACATCAAGACCTGCAATCTTACCTGCATCTTTTGTTGCTTGACGCTGTGCATCGGTAAAGTATGCCGGAACTGTGATTACAGCTTCTGTTACAGGCGAACCGATATAAGCCTCGGCATCAGCCTTAAGCTTTTGGAGAATGATAGCTGAGATCTCCTGCGGAGTATAGTTTTTGCCGTCAACAGATACAGTATGTGATGTACCCATTTCACGCTTAATAGATGAAATTGTTCTGTCAGGATTTGTGATAGCCTGACGCTTTGCGACTTGACCTACCATGCGGTCGCCGTTCTTTGAAAAAGCAACTACTGAAGGGGTTGTTCTTGCACCTTCTGCGTTAGCAATAACGACAGGCTCGCCACCTTCGATAACGGCAACACAAGAGTTTGTTGTACCAAGGTCAATACCTATAATTTTTCCCATAATAAATTCTTCCTTTCAAGAATAAAAATCAAGTTTAATATATTAATCGCAATTTGCGACTTTTACCATTGCGTAACGAAGTACATTATCGCCGAGCTTGTATCCGGTCTGAAGTACCTCTGTAATTATGTTTGCACCGACAGATTCATCTTCTACGCGCATTACTGCCTGATGCATATCTACATTGAACTCTTCGCCAACAGGGTTTATCTCTTCAAGACCGAGCTTTGTAAGAGCTTCGGTAAGACCTTTGATAGTCATGGTCACTCCTTTAGCATAGTCGGGAGAATCGGGATCTGCTGCAAGTGAGCGGTTGATATTATCGATGCTCGGTAGCAGTGCCTTGATAGTTTCACCCTTTACATATGCTGCAGTCTTGTCACGGTTGGCAGTCTCACGCTTTTTGAAGTTATCAAATTCAGCGCAGGTGCGAAGAAGCATATCCTTTGTTTTTTCCAATTCTGCCTTTACTGCTTCGAGCTCTTCAGCAATAGCGTCTGTTGCTTCTGAATTTTCTTGTGTAGCTTCGACAGCAGGCTCTTTAATCTTTTCGTCCTTTTTCTTTTTTGTTTTCTCTGCCAAATCAATCAGCATCCTTTCTTATATCTGTTCCGAGACTTGCGGAAAGCATTTTGCTGAATTCCTTGCGGAAATACAACAACCCCGGAATAATATGTTCATAATCCATTCGGTCTGGGCCTAAAATACCAATACTGCCAAGCTCCTTGCCGCCTATATAGTATTTTGTTGCCACAACTCCCGAACTTGTAAGCGCTGCTTCGCCGGTTTCATTGCCAAGCACCACATTTATATCATCATGGAATTGTGATAAGATAGAAAGCATTTCACGCTTGCTGTGGAGAAATTTTAATATTCCCGTTGCTCTTGCGTTTGCAAATTCACGGTGTGATATTAAATAGCTTTCACCACTCAAATGTATGCGGGAATTTGCGATATCAGCAGCAGCGTCATATAAAGCCGCAAGAATAGGTGCTGTAAGCAATGCATATTTGCCGAATGATCCGAGCATACTCTGTGCTGCTGCAGGTGTGAAATCTTCAAGCACCGTGCCGATAAGCTGTGACTTCAATATCTCGTTTATCGTTGACAACGTTTCGGGCGGTATATTTTCATCACACCGTGTGATACTGTTGGATATCATACCGTTTGATGCTATAAGCACAAGCATTACTTTATTATACCCCACATCTATCAACCGTATTTCGCTGATAAGCGATTGCTTGTCGGAAGGGGTAGTCAGCATTGCGGCACAGCCTGTATAATCGGCAAGCGCATTGCAAGCGGCATCAATAAGACGGTCAGGCGATGTTATATTTTGCGGCATAAGCGAGTCGATAATTCGTTTATCCTCGTCAGAAAGCTTATTATTTTTAATAAGCTCACTGATAAAATAGCGGTAGCCCTTTGCAGTAGGTACTCTGCCTGCAGATGTATGAGGCTGATTAAGCATACCCAATTCACACAACTCACTCATTTTTGCTCTTATAGTAGCAGATGAGCAGTTGAGCGGCTCAGTTTCAAGTAACTGCTTTGAACCTACAGGCTCACCGGTGATGATATATGCACGGATAACCGCTGACAGTATATCACTGTTGCGTTTGTTCAGCTGCATTTTTCATCACTCCTTTTTCATTTAGCACTCTTTTCCTTGGAGTGCCAACACCTATAATTTAGCACTCTTTGCACAAATTGTCAAGCGTTATTTTGTAAATAATTTATTAACTGTTTGACCTTTTTTGACTTTCAAAAATATTGTATAAAAAGTAAACGTACCGTCAACACTATAAAAAACAGAAGAAAGGAAACTTTTTGTTATGTCAAAAATACATTTTGAAGATAAAAATAAATCCCGTTTTTCTAAAAGGGCAGGAATGTACATCTCGCTTGCCGTGTGTATGATAGCACTCGGTATAGGATCATGGTCAGCAGTAAAAAGAGCAAACGATTTAAAAGAGGAGGCAGAGCTGCCATCAACAACGAATGCAGCACTCGATGCCCGTGTAAATGAAACTGATGTAACACAGATCATCACAAAAGCCCCTGAAACAGAGGTTAGAACAACTGAAGCTACTACTAAAAAGAGCGCAATCTTTTTCACGGTGCCGGTCGTAGGAAATATAATAAAGAGTTTTTCCGATACAGAGCTGCAATATTCCGAAACATATAACGATTGGCGCTTGCATACGGCAGTTGATATTGCGGTTGAAAAAGGAACAAAGGTCTATTGCTCCGGCAGCGGTACTGTAAGTGATATATATGAGGATGAGCGCTATGGAACGACTGTTATTATCGACCACGGTAACAATATTGTGACCGAATACAGCTGTGTAAATACCCCTTGCGTGCAAAAAGGACAGTCGGTCGAGGTGGGCGATATGCTGGGAACAGTCGGTGATATCGAGTGTGAATCAGTCGAGCAAGCTCATTTGCATTTTGCCGCAAAGCGTGACGGAAAATATGTTGATCCGTATACTGCATTGTCTATAAGTACGAATTAATGTCAATATTAATGTATAAGGTGAATATATTAATATAAGAAACTGCCCCCGAACCGTTAAGGGGCGCAAAATAAGCTTTGCGGAAAAATCTTGCTTTCCGCAAGGCTTTTTATGCTTTATTACAGATAGAGCATATTAGTACCGCTTATTTTGTGTATTATGCCGAAATGTACTTTATTTAGTATGTTTTTATTGACATCAACACAATATGTTGTTATACTTGATATTGCAGAATACTATAAGGAGGTAAAAGTTGAGTATGAATGCATGGAATGGATTTATTCGTGGAGATTGGTGCGAAAACATCAATGTCCGTGAGTTTATTAAACTAAACTATACAGAGTATTGCGGAAATGAGGATTTTCTTTGCGGTACTACAGAGCGTACCGACCGCATAAGCAAGCGTGTCAATGAGTTGCTTGTTGAAGAAAACAAAAACGGCGGTGTTTTGAAGGTTGACAGCGAAAATGTTTTGACTATTCTTTCACATGATCCGGGTTATATTATAAAAGGTGACGATATCATTTTGGGCTTGCAGACAGATGAGCCGTTGAAAAGAGGCGTCAGCCCGTTTTCGGGTTATCGTAATGCGGCACAGGCTTGTGAAGCATACGGCTATAAGCTCGGTAAAAATGTAGAGGCTGAATTTAAATACAGAACTACTCATAATACCGGCGTATTCAGAGTATATACCGATACAATGAAAAAAGCGCGCCACGCAGGAATTCTTACCGGTTTACCTGATGCTTATGCGCGCGGCAGAATTATCGGTGATTACAGAAGGATCGCGCTTTACGGTATGGACAAGCTTATCGCTTGCAAAAAAGCGGATAAGGCTGCGTTTGACGGTGCTGATATGGATACCGAAACGATGCGTATGATAGAAGATCTTGCAAAGCAGCTTGAATTTATGGAGCAGCTTAAAACCATGGCCTTGCAGTACGGCTGTGATATTTCCCGCCCTGCTGAAAATGCGTACGAGGCAGTTCAATGGCTTTATTTCGGATATCTGGGTGCTATCAAGGAACAGAACGGCGCTGCAAACAGCATCGGCAGAATTTCCGCATTCCTGGATATTTATATTCAGCGGGATATTGATAACGGTGTTATTGATGAAACTAAAGCACAAGAGCTTATTGATGATCTTGTTTTGAAGCTTCGTCTTGTTCGTCATCTGCGTACACCCGAGTATAATGAACTGTTTGCCGGCGATCCCGTTTGGGTAACCTGCTCACTTGCAGGCGTCACTGAGGAAGGCAAGAGTATGGTAACCAAGACGGATTACCGCTTATTGCATACTCTTTATAATCTCGGACCTTCCGCAGAGCCGAATATTACTGTTCTTTGGGCGCAGGAGCTTCCGCAGAGCTTCAAGGATTATTGTGCAAAGGTTTCTATTGATACCGATTCTATACAGTATGAAAATGATGATGTAATGCGCAAGGACTTCGGTGATGACTATGCTATCGCTTGCTGTGTATCTGCAATGAAAGTCGGTAAGCAGATGCAGTTCTTCGGCGCACGCTGCAATCTAGCAAAGGTACTGCTGCTCGCTCTTAACGGCGGTCGTGATGAGATCGGCGGTTTACAGGTGGCACCCGAGGGTGATGTATTTGAAGAAAAGCCGCTTGAATATGAAAAGGTACTTGAAGCATATAAAAAGTATCTCTCATGGATGGCAAAACTGTATGTAAATACAATGAATGTTATTCACTATATGCACGATAAATACGCTTACGAGCGTCTTATGATGAGCTTGCATGATACAGATGTTGAGCGCCTTATGGCGTTTGGTATCAGTGGTATGAGTGTTGCTACCGACAGTCTTTCGGCTATCAAGTATGCAAAGGTAACGCCGAAAAAAGATGAGCGCGGAATTATCACCGAATTTATTACCGAGGGCGAGTTCCCGCAATATGGTAATGATGACGATCGGGTTGATCTTATCGGTAAGGAGCTTGTTGAGTTCTTCTACAAGGAACTTTGCAAAACTCCCACATACCGCAACGCAAAGCATACGCTTTCTATCCTTACCATCACATCAAATGTTATGTATGGATCAAAAACAGGTGCTACACCTGACCGCCGTAAGGCAGGTGAGCCTTTCGCACCGGGTGCAAATCCAATGCACGGCAGAGATCACAGCGGTGCTCTTGCAAGTCTTAATTCAGTTGCAAAGCTCGATTACGCTTGCTGCCAGGACGGTATTTCAAATACATTTTCTATCACACCGGATGCTCTTGGTAAGAGCGATGAGGATAAGGTAAGAAACTTAACAACTGTGCTCGATGGATACTTTGCACAGGATGCACATCACCTCAATGTTAATGTTTTGAACCGTGAAAAGCTTATTGCTGCTATGAACGATCCTACACTATATCCTACACTTACTATCCGTGTAAGCGGATATGCGGTAAACTTCAACAAGCTTACCCGTGAAAAGCAAGAGGAAGTTATTTCCCGCACCTTCCACGAGAGTATGTAAAATGGCTAAAATACACTCCTTTGAAAGCATGGCGGCGGTTGACGGTGTCGGATTGCGTTGTGCGGTATTCTTTTACGGATGTCCGCTTCGGTGCGTGTACTGCCACAATCCCGATACATGGGGAACAGGTGGCACTGAAATGAGTGCAAAAGAGGTTGCCGATAAAATTGCAAGATTTAAGCCGTATTTTAAAAACGGCGGCGGTGCAACCTTCTCAGGTGGTGAGCCGCTGCTCCATGCTGATTTTATATGTGAAACCGCAAAGGAGCTGAATGCTAATAGCATCGGCTACACGCTTGATACATCAGGCACAGTAGAACTGAATGATGCTGTAAAGAGTGCCATCAAAGGTGCCGACAGCGTGATACTCGATCTGAAATTTTATAATGAACAGATGTATGAAAAGTATTGCGGTGAGGGTTATTACAAAATGCTTGAAACCGCACATTACTGTAATAGCATAAGTAAGCCGCTCTGGCTTCGTACAGTTATAGTACCGGGTATCAATGATACTTATGAGGATATTAAGAAGTATGCTGCCGTTGCAAAAACGCTGGCACCTATCCGTTATGAGCTGCTTGCATTTCATACTATGGGTTTTTTTAAGTATGAAAAGTTAGGGATTGATAATCCGCTTAAAAAACACAAAGCGCTTGATAAGGGCAGGCTTATCGAATTACAGCAGCAGATGGATGAATTAATGAAATAAACAAAGAGGAAAGACAAATTTCAGTCTTTCCTCTTTGCTTTTAATTAAGCTTCAAAACTTTTTATCAGCTTTTCCGCAGCCTTTCCG
Organism: Acutalibacteraceae bacterium; assembly: GCA_036308305.1. Lineage (GTDB taxonomy): Bacteria > Bacillota > Clostridia > Oscillospirales > Acutalibacteraceae > RUG11462. The sequence continues at coordinate 6,259 of JAXJVX010000129.1, forward strand.
TCGGCGTTGCCTATATAGGTTTGCTGCCACTCTTTAAGCTTTGTGAAATCATATTCGGATATGTTTCTGATAGATTTCACCAAAGTTTCAGGATCGGTGATAACAGGACACGGAAGTATATTTTCATAGTCATAATTTGCTTGAACTTTGCGTAGCCTTGCACGGAAGTCCGGTACATATGCGAATGTCGGCTTCATAGCTGCAAAGGAAGATACAAATCCGTTTGAGAATGAGCCTATAATAACATCGGCTACTGATATTGCTTCATATTCTGTAAGTTGATTTGTAACATCATAAAAGGCTTTTTGGTACGCTTTAGCGGATTGGGTAAGTGTTGATTTTATGCTCAGCTTACCGTCATTATAATTAGTAAAATATTTAAGAATAATATAATCATCCTTTAAATATTCGTACAGATAATTATCTGCTTGTGATTCATATGATTTCGGCGCATCCTTGCCATTATCACGCACGACAAAGTCAAGCAGTATTTTTTTGCCGTTCAAATCACCGCAGAGTTTTTTAAGCTTATCCAGAGCAGCTGACTTGAAATCTTGATTCATAAGACAGTCGGCCTTGATATCACCGGTGTAGATATGTGTGCTTTCATCTTCACAAACCGTTCTGCCGTAAATATCCTTTTGCGCTTCGGTCGGAATGCAAACATATTTTATATTGTTGTACATCGGCGCTATTTCGTATTTATCACCATATATGCCGCTTTGATAACTCAAAGTAGCCTTGCCGGTCTTTTTGAAAGCAAAAGCGCATTTCGGCACATAAATCACCTTTGTTTCCGCACGCAAGGTAATAAGATCAAGCAACGAATTGTCATATTCAATAAATACGAATTCTGCATCTGCAATGGTACCGATAATTTCTTTATTCTTTTCTACATCCTTTGATGTGGTAAGTGAAATAAATTTTGTACAGTTATTTAATGCGGCTTTCAAGTCTGCCGTGCAGTCCAGCAAGACAGTTTTACCGCAAATGACAGGGCGAGCGCTCTGCTTTTTATACTCATCAGAATATAGTTTCTTTTTCTTTTGAAGTGTTGCACATTCAGATATATAATCTCTGTAAAGACCATTGCTTTTCGGAACTTTATCAAAAGGAAGATTTGAAATAGTTGCTTTTTTATGAGCGTCAAGCGACTCTTTACCTAACAAATCTTCAAGTATACGGTCAGTTGCGTGTCCATCGCACGAACTCATAAACTTATCACGAAAATCTTTGATTTTTTGCTTGTCAAACCGTGTGTCAATATTCTTAATATAATCTATCATCTCAAGATTTGTTGAGCAGATAGGACCGGGCGACATCTCGAAATAATCGTAATAAAATCCTCGCCAATTGAAATAACTGTCAAGGTCATAAGCAAAGAATATCAGCGGACGTTCAAACAGCGAATATTCAAACACAAGCGAGGAATAATCTGAAATACATATATCTGCACAAACAAGCAGATCTTCAATATCCATCACACGGCTTACATCAACAGCAAAATCCGAGTACTCATTTGGGATAGCAGGCAGCTTCTTTACAAACGGATGATGCTTGAACAGCAATACATAATCATCCCCGAAATTTTCATAGAACATCTTTACATTCAGGAGATTAGGCGCATATGCATTGCCAACATTTCCTCTGAAGGTTGGTGCATATAGAATTACCTTCTTGCCCTTTGCCTGCGGCACTATATCGTAAAGGGTGGTATAAGCGTTGTTCAAAAAATCTTTATCATAAAACACATCGGTTCTTGATGAGCCGGTCGCCTTTACTGCCTGCGGCTTGTCCGACAAATTCATTGCCTCAATATATGCCCATGCGACTTCAGGACTTGAAACGGTAACAAGATCATATTTATTGTAGTATGAGTGCTTTAACTGCTCCTTGCGGCTTGCTCCGAAAAGCATATCCGCTATTGAAAGACCGAATTTTTTGAATGCACCGCAGCCGTGCCAAAGCTGTGCAGTCTTTGTCTCAGGGCGGAATTTGATACTGCCCAGACAGTTTGATGCATCGTTGGTAAACACAACCTTTGCCGTTGCTGCATCGCGAAGCATATCAACACATCTTTTAAGATAGGTCTTTTTTCTTACCTTACCTTGCTTTAAAAAGTGAGTATGAACGGTATAGCTATAATTGTTGACAAGCTCATTGAATATTACTTTAAAGCTGTTTGATACATCATCCATTCGTACTTCAACAAATACCAGCTTATTAGGATCTATCGGTTTTTTTGCCGCTTTTTTATATACTTTCGGGAAAATTATATTCAGTGTCAAAAAAGCGAAAAGCTTGTTAAATAATTTATTTATACGCTTTTTAATTTTATTCATTTTAAACTCCTGATAAAATATTGATTTAACATTATTTTAATATAATTTAACAAGCTTGTCAATTGAACCGAAGAAAGTTTTTAAGTTTATAATTCTGATGTAACAATATGTTCGATTCCACAAGGCAAATTTTGGAGCTTATCTGCAAAAAATACGGGATAAGAGTCGTACTCTTAAGGATAGTAATTTGAAAGGCAGAAACGAGAAATCGTTTCTGCCTTTTGCTTTAAGGTTTTAGGATATCCTAAATTGTGGAAAATGTGATGTACATTTTCCCTGCTTGTTATGGTATGAGACAAATATTAAACTGATGTGTAGAATTTCTGCACATCCGTTTTACTGTCTCAAAAAATATTTTAATTGTGATATTGTGAGACAGGTCTCACAGTGTTATTTTGCCTATCGGCAAAGTGATATTAAAACCTTTCGGTTTTAGTGATATTTTATTCGC
>JAXJVX010000130.1:0-2318 GCA_036308305.1 Acutalibacteraceae bacterium
GTATAGTGGGATTTTTTGAAAACATATTCAATATCAATGGTATGATGTTAGAAAGCAATGATTTACTTGTAATTGTTTTTGCTTTGATTATCGGTACAATACTGGGTGATGTTATTCAATTAGAATCAAAAATCAACAATTTATCAAGCTTAGCGAATGGAAGTGCTTCTTGTTTTATTGATTCAACAATATTTTTTGCTGTTGGTGGCATGCAAATATGCGGACCTATAATGCTGGCAACGGTTGGTGACAACAGCCAATTAATTTTTAAAAGTTTGATAGACTTTCCTTTTGCGTTGATGTTTGGAATCAGTTATGGCAGAAAAGTTTTATTTTCTTCTGTTCCCGTAGTTTTGGGGCAAATGATAATTGTTTTGCTGACGATATTATCAAGGACTTTTTTTGATACAACTCTCATAAAGCAACTGTGTGCAATGGGATACATTATTTTATTTTTTTCCGGATTTAATCTGATTTGCGGAAGCAAATACAAGATAAATAATGTTAATATGCTTATAGGAATTATTATAATATTAATTTATAATGCAATACTTAAACTATGGAGGTACATATAAATGACAATACAGCAATGCAAATATGTTTTGGAAATATTAAAAGTGGGATCTTTTAACGAGGCGTCAAAAACGCTTTATATCGCCCAATCAAGCCTATCTGCCAGTGTGAAATCACTTGAATCAGAGCTGAATATTAAAATTTTTGAGCGTTCTAACAATGGAGTATGCCTTACAAATGATGGTGCGGAGTTTGTGCGGTATGCCTCTCAGATTATCGAACAGAACAATTTCATACTTGCTAAATATAAAGCAATTCAAAGATGTCAAAAACTCTATATATCAACCCAACATTATGATTTTGTAGCAGATATTTTTGGCAAAATGATAAATTCAATTACAGATGACAATTATAAGATATCATTAATTGAAACAAAAACCTATAATGTAATAAAACAGGTTGAAACCGGATATAGTGATATTGGAATTATAGCTATAAAAAATACAGACTTTGATATAATGAAACGTATATTAATTAATAAAAAGTTGAATTTTACAACAGTATTAAAGACATTGCCACATGTGTTCGTCAGAAAAAATCACCCTCTCTGCAAAAGTAACACATTGACATACAATAAACTGGCAAAATATCCATTCGTTTCGTATGAGCAAGGAAACCACAATGTTTCGTTTTTTACTGAAGAAATTATGGAAATTTCGGATGTAAAAAGACATATAGAGATAAGTGACAGAGCGAGTCTTATGAATGTACTCTTGACTACAGACAGCTATACGATTGGAACAGGAATTATGCCATCGAGCTTAAACGAGGGGAAAATTGTCAGCATACCGCTTGAATGTGATTCGTATTATAACATAGGATACATACTTCATGCAGACAGAAAATGTTTCGATTTAGTACAGTGCTTTATAAAAATGTTAGAGGAATTAGTAGAAAAAGTACCAAAACCTTAAAATGAGTCATCTGAATCATTCGGTTCTTCCAAAACAAAAAGGACACCAATCGGTGTCCTTTTTGTTTTCGGCTACGTTCAAATGGATACTTGTTTAACAGTCAGATGCTCGATAAGAGGGAGTTAATCAGAGGGGGCCGAGCCTGACCTCTGACGGTGTCGGAATGACGAATTTATGCATACGAGGTAAAGCCAAGTTGCGACGGGTTGGCTATTTATCCTGTCAGGTGACAGGTTGTTTTTTTTCTTGCACAACAAATCACAAGCAGGACTATTACACCAAGCGATATAAAAACAAATAATGCAGAGGTAAAACACGATACCGGCAAAATATGTGCATTTTTCAATTGCGTAATTTGTAGTTGCGAAATGAAAATCACACCGGCGATAATTGTTGCAGATATAACCCCGTGTAAGCATTTACCGAGAATATACGGTTTTAAACTCAATCCTGCATCTGCTGTAACTGACATCACTTGTAAGTGTACAGAAAGTCCTGAAAATCCGACAATCAATGAGGTAAGAACAAGCTTTTCCGCTATATTGATGTTAAGTCCTTCTACCTTTAATACACCGGTTGAAAACTCACATAGTCCTGAAACAACAGCATCAAGAACCGGTACGAACGGGAAAAGCTCGAATATTGTTCGTGAAACTGTTGAGAAAAAGATAATTGAAAAGCATACAGTGAGTATGTTTTTTGATGCTGTATCAAGGGAAACGGTAACCGTTTGTGGTATTGAAAGCTCGTTCGTGTTAATATGCGTAGGCGGTGATGAGTGACGGTTTTTACCGTAGCCTCTGAAAATTATACCGACAATAACTGATGATA
>JAXJVX010000131.1:0-2753 GCA_036308305.1 Acutalibacteraceae bacterium
AGATATTCGTGCGTATTTGGCTTTTTTGGATATTTCATCTCAAAAGCCCGAGAATGCCGATAAAAAGCTGATAGAAAAATTTTTGCAGCAGCTTGAAAGACAGGGTAAAACTAGCTCAACCTTGGTGCGTTCGCTTGCGTCTGTCCGTTCATTTTATCAGTATCTTGTATATATAGGTGCAGTTGAGTCCAATCCAACAAAAGGTATTGCTCTGAAAAAGGCGGAAAAAAAGCTCCCCGAAATACTCACTCAAAAAGAAATTGATTCTCTTATTGCGCAACCTGACATTACAACACTTCGTGGGTGCCGTGATAAAGCAATGCTTGAATTGATGTATGCAACAGGACTTCGTGTTACAGAGCTTATTGACCTTAATATAGAAGATATTAATTTGCAAGTAAGCATCATTCACTGCCGTTCTGAAAAATCAGATCGTATCATACCTGTCTACCGTGCAGCAGTTAAAGCCGTTGAGGATTACCTTTCAAGAGTGCGTCCTGTTATTGCTACGGATAAGGCAGAGAAGTCGTTGTTCCTTAATTTAAACGGTGACCGACTTACCCGTCAGGGAATGTGGAAAATAATTAAAGGCTATGCGGAGGAAGCTCAGATCAAAAAAACTATTACTCCGCATACTATCCGTCATTCATTTGCTGCTCACCTTCTTGAAAACGGTGCAGGCATCAAAGATATTAAAGATATGCTCGGTCACTCCGGTATATCTTCGACACAGGTTTATACGCAGATTGTTAAAGAAATGCACGAAAGCAGCTATAAACGCTTTCATCCTAAAGCAGGAATATAATATTATTAAAGTAAAGGATACAATCTAATGGCAGTTCAAACAATGGAGAAAAATTCTCTGCTTAAGTTTTTTGAGATACTAAAACATAAATTCTTCAAAATTGTAATTTTGAATATGTTTATGTTTGTATACGTAACAATTTGTTTAGTATTATCTATGTATCTTGTATCGTTACTATCTCCGCTCATCGGTAGTTTTCTCGGAGTTGTTGTAGGATTTTTGCCATTTGCACTCGGCGGTCCGCTGCTTGGAGCCGTCACAAAACTTTGCCGTGATTTTGCACGCGAGGTTCCCGGATTTTTTATGCAGGATTTTAAGAAGGCTTTGCAGGATAATTGGAAGCAATGTCTTGCTGTATCGGTTATTCAGTATGTGCTTGTGTGGGCGATATATGTCGCTTCGCAATTTTATTATGCAAATATTGATAGTTGGTTTAGCAAAATAGGACTTGCCGTTTGTATGCTTGTAGCTATATTCTTTTTATTCGCAAGCTACTATATCTATATGATGTGTGTTACCTTGAAACTTAAATTGTTTCAGATCATAAAAAACACAATGATTTTTACAATGCTGTGTTTTTTGAAAAATATTCTTTTAACTGTCGTTCTTGCAATTTGGATAGGCTTTACATTGGTACTGATGTACATTGCAGTTGCTTCGCAGATGTCAATTGTCTATGGTCTTGTTATTGCTTTTTTGATGGTTTTGCCTTTTGGTATCGCAAATTATATAATTGCATTTTTTACATTTCCGCCAATAAAAAAGTATGTTCTCGATCCGTATTATGAAGAGCATCCTGAAGAAACCTCAAAATCTGTTGATTCTTCTTTTTATAAAGAGCAGGAAAAAGAACTGCCTGAATTTGTATACCATAACGGAAAAATGGTACACAGAAGTGCACTTCAGGAAGAACAGGTATTTAGCGATAAGAACATTTTGGATGATTACAACAAATAGTAAAGTGCCCTTCTGAAGAAGGGCACTTTTTATCTTTTCAAATTGTAAAATGCGTCAAAACCACAGTATTTACCGGATACTGATAATTGCTTTTCAATCTCCATAAGTCTGTTGTATTTACATACACGTTCGCTTCTTGAAAGCGATCCCGTTTTTATCTGCCCAACATTTAATGCAACTGCAAGATCAGCAATTGTTGTATCTTCGGTTTCACCTGAACGATGTGACATTATTGCAGTGTAGCCTGCACGCTTTGCTGTCAATATTGCATCAATTGTTTCCGAAAGCGTACCAATCTGATTGGGCTTTATTAAAATAGAATTTGCTGCACCGTGAGCTATACCTTTTTCCAATCGTTTTACATTTGTTACAAACAGGTCATCGCCGACCAACTGCACCTTTTCGCCGATAATTTGAGTTAGCAGCGCTGTGCCTTCAAAATCGTTTTGGTCAATTCCATCTTCAATAGAAATAATAGGGAAGTCATTGCAGAGTTGCTGATACATATCTATCATTTCATCTCTGTCAAGCTTTTTGTTTTCGCCGTTAAGAACATACAATTCCTCACTTTTAGAATACAATTCGCTTGCTGCAACATCAAGTGCAAACATAATATCATGTCCCGGTGTGTATCCTGCACGCTCGCAAGCTCGCATCAGATATTCCAAAGCTTCGCGATTGGAAGAAAGCATCGGTGCAAATCCGCCCTCATCACCGACTGCTGTGCTATGGCCGTTTTCGTCAAGCAGTTTCCTTAATGCATGGAATATTTCACTACCTGCTCTTACTGCTTCACAAAGCGCTTTTTCACCCACAGGCATTATCATAAATTCCTGAAAATCTACAGAGTTGTTTGCGTGCGAGCCACCATTCAATACATTCATCATCGGCGTTGGAAGTAAATGAGCAGAAATACCGCCAATATACTGCCATAATGGAATATCGAGAGTATTAGCTGCCGCATGTGCAGTAGCTAAGGACACACCTAAAA
>JAXJVX010000132.1:0-12093 GCA_036308305.1 Acutalibacteraceae bacterium
GGCTGGCACTCTTCTGCAATACGCTCCATATCGTCATAATCAATAAAGCCGTCGTCATTAACGCCATAGGGAACAAAGTTGTAGATAGCACCGGACATATTTACCGGAGATCCGTGTGTAAGATGACCGCCGTGAGCAAGGTTCATACCCATAACTGTGTCACCGGGCTTTAAGAAAGCCATATATACAGCCTGATTTGCCTGTGCACCTGAATGAGGCTGAACATTAGCAAACTCAGCGCCAAAAAGCTTTTTAGCACGCTCAATAGCTATGTTTTCAACAACGTCAACATTCTCACAACCGCCGTAATAACGTTTGCCGGGATAGCCTTCAGCGTATTTATTGGTGAGAACGCTGCCCATTGCAGCCATTACTGCCGGGGAAACAAAGTTTTCCGATGCAATAAGCTCAATATTTCTTTGCTGACGGGCAAGTTCTCCCTTCATAGCCTCTGCTACTTCAGCGTCGGTTTTGCCGACAAATCCGATCGTGTCCATTAAATCTGCGTACATAGTAAAAAATCCTTTCTTTTTCTGCTTTAATGTGATAAAATATAAATACATAGCCATTATACTATAATATATATAAAAACGCAAGCAAAAAACCGCAGAAAACTGCGGTTTTAAGCGGATAATGTATTAGGCAAGCGCTATGGACAGCAACATCATTTCATCGGTATCTCCGTAGATTCCGTATAGCTGTGCAGGGTCAAGGGGATTTACTCCTTTGCCGATCTCTATTGTGAATGCCGGTCTTGCGAATTCGTTGATAAACCAATCCTTAAAGCCTGCATGAGATGCGCTCGGTGCCGGCTCTGCGACACGGTAGCCGGAAGCAGTCGAGAAAAGCTGCGCAAGCAGTAAGGAGCGCTCTGGAGTATTTTCTCCGTATTGCCAATATATTTCTTCACCCTGCGAATGCCATGCCATTGCAAGTGATATGTAGTTTTCACGGCACAGCCGCACAAGCGCTTGTGTTTCTGGTTCGCTTTCAGGGGAGGGACCTCCGTAACGTCTTGGTGAAGGACCGGTTATACCATCTGCACGCTCAATTTCCTTCATTAAGTCAAAGCCTGCATCAAAATTGTGATTTATGTCAACCCCTCTTGCATTTGCATTCCAATACCTGATGTTATTGTTGCCGTTTATCTGCTGTACAGCTGATGCCTGTGATCCCGCTGCACTGCTGCCGATTCGTGATATCTCATATCCATCGGGATTTATGCAGGGAACAACTATTATTGATTTTCCGAAAAGCGCATTTCTTGCACTTGAAATGGTAAAACTCAGATTGTTTTCGAGCGCATTGCAGTATTCTTCAAGGAAAATAAGCATAAGAAGTACTGTCAGCCGTTCGCTACCGTGAAATCCGCCGACATACAGTACATTGTTATTGCGTGCGCCTATTCTTGTTGCAAGTATAGGTCTGCCGAGAAGCGACTGTCCTATCGGAAAAACATCCAGAAATTCATACCGTTCACCCAAACGGTATATCTGATTTATGACCTCATTTATGCTGTATTCCCGTTGTTGAATGGTTGTTTGCGGCATAATTTATCACCTCATTAGATTTTAAAAGGAGAATTACTTATGGAACTTTATGAAAAAACTCTCAATGAAAGATATGCATATCACGGCAGAATTATTAATCTTCGTGTTGATGATGTTGAATTGCCGGACGGCAGGCGTTCCGACCGAGAAATAATTGAGCATAACGGCGGAGTGTGCGTTGTTCCGCTTGATAATGACGGCAATATATACTGCGTCCGTCAATTCCGCAGCCCATATAAAGAAGTACTGCTCGAAATACCTGCCGGCAAGCGTGACGGGGACGAAGATCCGCTTACTTGCGGTGTACGTGAGCTTAAGGAGGAGGTCGGCGCAAGCGCAAAGAATATCGTACCACTCGGAAAACTTTATCCCACACCGGGATATTGTGCAGAGATAATATGGATGTATCTTGCAACTGACCTTTCATTTTCGGAGCAGCAGCTTGACGACGGCGAATTTTTAAATGTTGAAAAAATATCGCTGGAAAAAGCGGTGGATATGATACTTTCGGGTGAAATAACCGATGCTAAAACGCAGACTGCCGTTCTTAAAGTCAAGCTGATGAAGGACAAAGGATTATGCTGAAACTGCAGTTTTTTATCAAGCTTTCAGCCGCATTAAGTACCGTATTTACTGTAGTTTTCATTGTTATATATCTTATGTTTCGCCAAGGCATTTTTCTTACATTGTCTATTACCCTCGGCACATTTGCCTATCACTTTTTAATGCGGCTTATTGTTGGTGCGCTTGTGAATGCAATGATGCATAATAAAGCAAATTACAAAGCTCGCCGCTACCGCCTTTGTGGTTTTGAGAAGAAATTGTATAAGGCTTTGCGGGTGAAGCAATGGAAAGGTAAAATGCCTACCTACGATCCGTCGTTGTTCTCTTTAAATCTGCATACTCCGAGCGAAATAGCAGGTGCTATGTGTCAAGCGGAGGTCGTGCATGAGGTAATTGCGGCCTTAAGCTTTCTGCCGGTTCTCTCGGTGCCTTTTTTCGATGAATTTGCGGTGTTTTTTATAACATCTCTGCTTGCAGCGTTGTTTGATATGATGTTTGTTATTATGCAACGTTACAACCGTGAACGTATCATAAGACTTGAGAGTAAGATCACATCCAAAAATATATGCAAAAATTAAACCAAATATTTATACTTGCAAACTGCCTGTCCCGTTAATACTATATAAGTAAAGGGGTGGGCAGTTTGGATTTTGAGCTTATTGACAACACACATCTTCGTGTTACCGTTAAAAGAGAGAGTTTAACTAAGCATGGTCTGACATATGATATGTTTTCATATAAGGATGAAGCTTCTCGCAGGCTTATTAAGACGATTTTGTATAAAGCACATCAAATTACCGGTTTTTGCTATACAGAATGTAAACTTATTATTGAGGTGTTTCCTATATCAGACGGCGGTTGCGAGATATATTTTACACGCTGTCCACGTGTTGCAAGGCTCAAACGCAAGAATGGCGGCGTATCATATATTATCCGTTTTTCTGATGCAGAAGCTTTTATCAGATGCGCAGAATGTATTAATCAGCAGTTTATAGGTGATATTGTTGCGAATTCCCTTTATTTTTCGGGGAAAGAGTACTATTTATATGTACAGCTTTCCGACGGTTTAAATGATAATTTGGTCATGGATTTGTGCGAATTTGGGGAGATAGCAGAAGTACAAAACCATGAATATTATAAGGAACGAATGAGTATGATAAGTGACTGTGCAATACAAAAAATGCGAAAAGTGCTGCACAACAGAAAAATATACAACCAGTATAATTGAATATTTACATAATGACATTAAAAACTTCACATAACTATGTGGAAAACTATGTGGAAAATGTTAAAAGTCCCTTTTTCAAGGGACTTTTTTAGGTTGCAAATAATTAATTTTTTTGAATTATGTAATCTTACCGAAAGTATATTAGCGGTAAGTTTTTTTGAGTTGTTTTGTCCATTCGCCTCTACCGAGTACTGCAACGCTTTTGGGCGGTACTGTGAGTATTCCGTCCACAGGATCGTTGCCGATGAGCACAGGATCGTTGCGCCAGCCCGGGAGGAGCCATATCTCAGCAGGGATATATGACGGATTTACTATGACATACAGTTCGCCTTCATCGCATACACGCACATATGAAACATAGCCTCGTTCATACTGTGCAGGGAGGAACGAGCCTTTTTTGAGTGCAGGACATTTGCTTCTGATTTCGCCGAGCATACGGTACCAATTGCATAGCTCACAGTCTGTTTTTAACCAATCAAACGAACTACGGTTAAAGGGATCACGGTAGCCCTCAAGTCCTATCTCATCACCGTAATAAACAGATGGAACTCCGGGGAGTGTATATTGCAGAATGGTTGCAAGCTTTAATAGCTGTTCTCCGTTTTGGCGCTGCTCATCGCTCATCTTCTGTTCTGACTGCCACTGCCTACCTCTGCCATCTGAAGGTTCGCCGCCGAATACGGTAAGTATTCTCTCTGTGTCGTGCGTTGAAAGCAGATTCATTAAAGAGTGTAAAGAGGGCTCCGGATAATGCTCTATAATATCTGAAACTCCGTTAATAAAGTCGATGCCGCTACCGCCTTTCACAAAGCTTATGATAAGGTTTGCGAATGGATAATTCATAACCGAGTCAAGCTCCTCACCGTGCAGAAAAGAGCGATACTTACCATATGAAACTTTGTTGGAGGCATCCTCCCAGACCTCACCGTAAAGAATACCGTTGTTGCGTTTTACCGCCTTGCGGATCTTCTTAATAAATCCATCGGGCAATTCATCGGCAACATCAAGACGGAAGCCCGAAGCACCGAGCTTCATCCAATGGTCGATAACACCGCCTTCTCCGCAGATGAAGTTTGAGAAGGATTCGTTTTCTTCAATTACCTCAGGCAGAGTTTCAAATCCCCACCAAGAAAGGTAGCTGTTCGGAAATTCGAGGAATTTATACCAGTCCTTATACGGTGAGTCTTCAGATTGATAAGCGCCGACACTGTCGTATCTCCCTTCACGGTTGAAATAGATACTGTCAGCACCGGTGTGGGAAAATACACCGTCAAGTATAATGTGGATGCCTTTTTGTTTAGCGGCTCTGCAAAGTTCGGTAAAGTGCTTGTTAGTGCCGAGTATCGGATCAACCCGCATATAGTCGGCGGTGTTATAACGATGATTTGAGTGCGCTTCAAAAATAGGGTTAAGATAAATTGCTGTAACACCAAGTTCTTTTAAATAGGGGAGTTTTTCTTTGATACCCAGTAGGTTACCGCCAAAATAGTCATTGTTGATAACGGCGCCGACACTGCCGTTCGCATAAAGCGGCTGATCGCCCCAGTCGGCATTCACACGGTCGGGGAAAACCTTATCGTATGTGATATCTGCTTTATAAAATCTGTCGGGGAATATCTGATATATAATACCACCGTTTATCCATTCGGGAACTGTGAAATCCTCTTTATAAACTGTCTGTTGCCAATCGGCAGAGCCGGTCTTGGTATCGGTTCCGTCAGGTGCTCTGAAAACGGGAATGCGTCTGCAATCACGCACAAGCTCAAAATGATAAAAGTAAAGACCTTCTGTATTGAATGATGTAGTGTTTTCAAAATGTCCGTCATCACACCTTGTCATCGGATATCTTTTGAAATCCTCATCACTTTTGTGTATCAGCATAAAAGCATACTCGTAATCCGGTGCGTAAATTCTGTATGTTACTTCACGGTCAGTCGGCAGCGCACCGAATACAGATTTAAATTTTCTATCCTTTGAATTGTATATCAAAATGCTTCCTCCAAAAAATATTTATACTATTATACCAAAAAGTCAGGTTAAAATCAACTTAATTAGTTTATTTCTTCAAAAGGATGATTTTTGCCTTTTTTCGGTTGACAAATTGCGTGTATTATGATAAAATATACAAAATTATAAAGGGGACTTGATACAGTGAAATATCAGTTGTGCAATGCCAAGGTTTATACCGATGGAGAATTCAAAAATGTTGACATTGTTGTTGATAACGGGGTTATTATTGATATTTCCAAAAATGTTCCCGATATTGCAGACGCTGTTCGTTTTGATTTTAATAATTCTATTATTTTACCGGGACTTATTGATGTGCATGTGCATCTCAGAGAGCCCGGCTTTTTTTATAAGGAAACGATAAAAAGCGGAACAGCAGCGGCAGCGAAGGGTGGCTTTTGCACCGTGATGTCTATGCCGAACTTAAAGCCTTGTCCGGATACGCTTGAGCACTTAAATGTTCAACGTGATATCATAGACCGCGATGCAGTTATAAATGTATTGCCTTACGGTACTATCACCAAAGGGGAAAATGGCGAAGAGCTTTCCGATATGGAGCAGATGGCGGACTATGTTTGCGCTTTGTCGGATGACGGCAGAGGTGTACAAAATAAAGCAGTTATGCAAAGAGCGATGGAAAAAGCGGCATCACTCGGGAAAATTATAGCTGCACATTGTGAGGTAAACGATCTGCTTTTCGGTGGTTATATACACGACGGAGCTTATGCAAAGGCACACGGTCATAAGGGCATATGCTCACGCTCTGAATATGAGCAAATAGCAAGGGATATCGAGCTAGTTAAAAAGACGGGTGTAAAATACCATGTCTGTCATATATCTACAAAGGAAAGTGTTGAGATAATCAGAAAGGCAAAGCAAGACGGTGTTGATATCACATGTGAGACTGCGCCGCATTATCTTATGCTTTGTGATGAGGATCTTAAAGAGCACGGCAGATTTAAGATGAATCCGCCGCTGCGCTCAAGGGAAGATAAACAAGCGCTGCTTTGCGGAATTGCTGACGGCACTATTGATATGATAGCGACTGACCATGCACCTCATTCTGCTGAGGAAAAGTCAAAAGGTCTTGCAGGCAGTCCGTTCGGTGTCGTGGGGATTGAAACCTCCTTCGGCGCAAGCTATACAGCACTTGTAAAAAGCGGTCTTATTACTTTAGAGCATCTTGTGCATCTGATGCATGATAATGCTGCGCGCCGTTTCGGCGTATCAAATGATATCAAAGTGGGAAATACGGCTAATCTTGCAGTGTTTTCTGTTGATGATGAATATACCGTTGACAGTAATACATTTTTATCAATGGGCAGATCAACCCCGTTTGATGGAATGAAGCTGTACGGCGAATGTATAATGAATATGTGTAAAGGAAGGATAACATGGCAAAAGAATTCGACAGAAAAATAGTTCTCGAAGACGGCAGCGAGTATTTCGGCTACGCTTTCGGTGACAAGAATTGCGACAGAGTTTGTGAAATAGTTTTCAATAGCTCTGTTGTAGGTTATCAGGAGATAATTTCAGACCCTGCTTATATACATCAGGCAGTGGTTATGACATACCCTGTGATCGGTAACTACGGTATTACCGACGAGGATTTTGAATCCAGCACACCGTATATCGGCGGACTTATCGTAAGAGATTATAACGATAATCCCAGCAACTTCCGCTATACCAAAACTCTTTCAGAGGTATTCTCGGAAAATCATATTCCCGGTATTTACGGACTTGATACAAGAAAGCTTACAAGAAATATCCGTGATAACGGCTCAATGAAGGTGCTTATTACAAGCGTTGCTACATCCAAGATAAAGGCACTTGAGATACTTGCATCGGCAGATATTCCGAAGAATTCAGTTGCAAAGGTATCCTGCCGTAAGCCCCGCTATGCTAGAACTGCAAATCACACATACAATGTAGTTGCTGTTGACTGCGGTATCAAATCAAGTGCTGTCAGCGCTCTGAATGCATGCGGCTGCAATGTCACTGTTATGCCGTACAATTCGACTGCTGATGAGGTGCTTGCAATGAAGCCGGACGGCGTATTTGTTTCAAGTGGTCCTGGCAACCCTGAAAATGTACCTGAAACTGTTGATCTTATCAAGCAGCTTCGTGGTAAGCTGCCGATCTTTGCATCAGGACTCGGACATCAGTTGCTTTGTCTTGCATACGGCGCAAAGGTCGTTAAGATGAAGCACGGTCATCGTGGTTCTTATCCGGTTAAAAATCTTGAAACAGGCAAGCTTGAATGTGCAGCGCAGAGCCATGGCTATGTAGCGCTTGCTGATTCACTTGATTGCACAAAGCTTGAAGTTACACATATCAATCTTTCAGACAATAGCGTTGAGGGTGTTGAATGTAAAGAGGACAAGGCTTTCTCTGTTCAGTATTATCCCGAAAGCGCACCGGGCCCGCAGGACAGCAACTATCTGTTCAGCAAATTCATTTCACTTATAAAGGAGGCAAAATCAAATGCCTAAAAGAACTGATATAAAAAAGGTAATGGTAATAGGTTCAGGCCCTATCGTAATAGGTCAGGCAGCAGAATTTGATTATGCCGGAACTCAGGCTTGTCTTGCGCTTAAAGAGGAAGGCTATGAGGTTATCCTTGTAAACTCAAACCCTGCAACTATCATGACAGATACAACTATTGCAGACAAGGTTTATATGGAGCCGCTTACTCTTGAATATCTTGCCCGTATATGCCGTTACGAGCGTCCCGATGCTATCGTTCCGGGTATCGGCGGTCAGACAGGTCTCAATCTTGCTTTGCAGCTTGAGAAAAAAGGTGTTCTTAAAGAATGCGGTATTGAACTTCTCGGTACGAATTCGACAAGTATCGAGCGTGCTGAAGATCGTGAGCTTTTCAAAAAACTTTGTGAGGATCTCGGTGAGCCGGTTATTCAGTCGGTTATCACGCACTCAATCGAGGAAGGCGTTAAAGCAGCAGAGGATATCGGTTATCCGGTCGTTTTGCGTCCTGCATTTACCCTTGGCGGTACAGGCGGCGGCTTTGCTGATAACGAGGAAGAACTGCGTGTTATTATGAAGAATGCGCTTTCTCTTTCTCCCGTAGGTCAGGTTCTTGTTGAAAAGAGCGTTCGTGGCTACAAGGAGATAGAGTTTGAAGTTATGCGTGACAGCAATGATACAGCTATTGCTATATGCAGTATGGAAAATATTGATCCCGTCGGCATTCATACCGGTGACTCTGTTGTACTTGCTCCTGCGCAGACTCTTACAAACAAGGAATATCATATGCTTCGTGATTCAGCTTTGCGTATAATCAGAGAGCTTGAGATAGAAGGCGGTTGTAACGTTCAGTTTGCGCTTCATCCGCAGTCGTTTGATTATTATCTTATTGAGGTAAACCCCCGTGTATCTCGTTCATCCGCACTTGCTTCAAAGGCGAGCGGATACCCGATTGCCCGTGTTACAGCAAAGGTTGCTATGGGTATGACACTTGATGAGATTAAATTGAGTAGCACGCTTGCTTGCTGCGAGCCTGCTATTGATTATGTAGTAACCAAATTCCCGCGTTTCCCGTTCGATAAGTTTGCTAACGCTTCCAATAAGCTCAGCACACAGATGAAGGCTACCGGTGAGGTTATGAGCATTGGCAGAACTATTGAGGAAAGTCTTCTCAAGGCTATCCGTTCGCTTGAAACAGGCGTATGCCATATTCACCACAAGCGTTTTGACAAAATGAGTAATGAAGAGATGCTTGATTACATTGCTGTTGGAACAGACGACCGTTTCTATGCTATTGCACAGCTTATCCGCAACGGAGTTGATATCAGTATTATTTACGATGCAACCAAGATAGATATGCTATTCTTGAATGTTATCAAGAATATTACAGAGTGTGAAAAGGTACTGAAGCGTTCAAAAGGTGATGTTGATGAGCTTCGTGTTGCAAAGCGCATGGGATTCTCGGATAAGTTCATCGCTTCTTTATGGGATATAAGTGAGGATGAGGTTTATGAGCTTCGTAAGAGTGCAAATCTATTCCCAGTATATAAGATGATCGATAGCTGTTCCGGAGAGCTTGAAAGCTATGTACCTTATCTATATTCATCATATGAGGATGAGAATGAATCTGTTGTATCGGATAAAAAGAAGATAATCGTTCTCGGATCAGGTCCTATACGCATCGGTCAGGGTGTTGAGTTTGACTATTCTACCGTTCATGCAGTTATGACTATTAAAAAGCATGGCTATGAGGCAATTATCATCAATAATAACCCTGAGACCGTATCTACTGATTATACAACGTCTGACAAGCTATATTTCGAGCCGCTGACGGTTGAAGATGTAATGAATATCATCGAGCTTGAAAAGCCTTACGGTGTTATCGCATCTCTCGGTGGTCAGACCGCTATTAACCTTGCCGAGCCGCTCACAAAGCGCGGTGTACATCTTATCGGTACCGATACAGAGGCTATTGAGCGTGCTGAAAACCGTGACAGTTTTGAAAAGGTAATGGAAACTCTCGGTATTCCGCAGCCTAAAGGCAGAGCAGTTACAAATATTCCCGACGGTATTAAAACCGCTAATGAGATCGGATATCCGGTTCTCGTTCGCCCGAGCTATGTTCTTGGCGGTCGTGCAATGCAGATAGTTACAGATGATGAGGGACTTAAGAAATATCTTAAAACCGCAGTTCTTGTAAACGAAGATCAGCCTGTGCTTGTTGATAAGTATATCAGCGGTAAAGAGTGCGAGGTAGATGCAGTTTGTGACGGTACAGATGTATTCGTTCCGGGTATAATGGAGCATGTTGAGCGCACCGGTATCCATTCGGGCGACTCTATCAGCGTGTATCCATCATTCAGTCTTTCAGATGTTGTTAAGGAAAAGATACTTGATTATACAAAGCGTCTGGGACTCGGTATCGGAATTGTTGGTCTTTATAATATTCAGTTTATTGTTGACAGTAATGATGATGTATATGTAATTGAGGTAAACCCCCGTTCGTCCAGAACAGTTCCGTTCCTTTCGAAATCGACAGGCTATTCACTGGCGGATATTGCAACACTTGCAATACTCGGCGTATCCTTGCGTGAGCAGGGAATAGATGTACTATATCCTGAAGAGCGCAAGCGTTGGTATGTAAAGGTGCCGGCATTCTCCTTCAGCAAAATAAGCGGACTTGATGCTTATCTTTCACCTGAAATGAAATCTACCGGTGAAGCCATCGGTTATGATGACACTCTTACCCGTGCGTTGTATAAGGCTTTGCAGGCTTCAGGGATGAATGTTGCAAATTATGGTACAGTTCTCTTTGCAGTAGCAGATAAGGATAAGGAGGAGGCTCTGCCCCTCGTTCGCCGTTTCTACAACCTCGGCTTTAATATTGAGGCAACAAGCGGTACTGCTGCATATCTTCGTGAGCACGGCATTAAGACAAGAACCAAGAGCGCAGACGGTGAGGATAGTGAGATTTTGAATGCCATTCGCCGTGGTTATGTAACTTATGTTATCAATACCAAGGATATCAACAATATCAACGAGTTTTCCGATGGCTATGCATTGCGTCGTTGTGCAGTTGAAAACAATGTTTCTATCTTTACTGCACTTGACACGGTAAGAGTACTTCTTGAAGTTCTTGAAGAGACAACAATGCGTGTTTCTACTATTGACAGCGACAAAGAATGATAAAAAGGAACAGAATAAATGTTACAGTCATTATTTACGGTTGTTAAAAATGAAAAAATTGCGGACAACACCTATGAAATGGTGTTGTCCGGTAATACCGCTGAATTAAAAGCAGGCGGGTTTGTTAATATCAAGCTTGACGGATTTTATCTTCGCCGTCCTATTTCCGTTTGTGATTATGATGATACAACACTAACTATCATTTATAAGGCTGTCGGAAAAGGTACAGATTATATGAGCGGGCTTTGCAAAGGAGAGTCTCTTGATGTATTAACAGGGCTCGGCAACGGTTACGATATTACAAAGAGCGGCGATAAAGTGCTGCTTATTGGCGGCGGTGCAGGTGTTCCGCCTATGTACCGTATGTGCAAAGAGCTTATCTATGCCGGAAAATCAGTTACTGCTATTCTTGGCTTTAACACGGCAAGTGAAGTATTTTATGAAGATGAATTCAAATCTCTTGGTGCTGATGTGAAAGTCGCAACAGCTGATGGCTCATATGGAATAAAGGGATTTGTTACCGATGCAATGGACGGTGTTGAGTATGAGTACTTTTACACCTGCGGTCCTGAACCGATGCTTAAAGCGGTTTACAATGCAACTGATGTAAGCGGTCAGTTCAGCTTTGAGGAGCGTATGGGCTGCGGTTTTGGCGCTTGTATGGGTTGCTCATGCAAGACAAAGTACGGTAACAAGCGAATTTGTAAGGATGGTCCGGTTTTAGTCAAGGAGGAGATAATATGGTAAACACAAAGGTTGATTTAAGCGGTATTGAGCTTGACAATCCTATTATCCCTGCTTCAGGTACATTCGGATATGGATATGAATTTGCTGAAATTTATGATATCAATATGCTTGGAACATTCTCTTTTAAGGGTACCACGGCAGAACCGCGTTTTGGAAATCCGACACCGAGAATTGCAGAGTGTACTGCCGGTATGATAAATTCGGTAGGATTGCAGAATCCCGGAGTAGAAAAGGTTATCAGCGAGGAATTGCCCCGCCTAAAAAAGTGTTTTAGCAAGCCGGTCATGGCTAATGTTAGCGGTTTTTCAATTGAAGAGTATGCTTCTA
>JAXJVX010000133.1:0-6411 GCA_036308305.1 Acutalibacteraceae bacterium
ATCACCGATACCGCCCTGTGACGAGGGAGTGTTAACGAGAATACGGCAAGTTTTCATTCTTGCGCCGAATTCATCGATCTTTGCTTTTTCTGTAACTGCATTAAGATAGATAGAAGATGTGTGACCATAACCGCCGTCAGCAACAAGCTGCTCTGCTTTAGCAAGTGCATCTTCAAAATCCTTTGCTTTATACATAGCAAGTACAGGAGAAAGCTTTTCGTGAGCGAATTCCTCAGAAATATCTACGCTCTCTACCTCGCCGATAAGGATCTTTGTTTCTTCCGGAACTGTTACACCTGCAAGTGCAGCGATAGTTACCGGCTTCTGACCAACGATCTTTGCATTGAGTGCGCCGTTGATAATGATAGTTTTACGAACCTTATCTATCTCATCTTCGTTAAGGAAATAGCAGCCGCGAGCAGCAAATTCCTTCTTCACCTTATCATAAACGCTCTTGTTTACAATAACTGACTGCTCTGAAGCACAGATCATACCGTTATCAAAAGTTTTTGAATGAATGATAGAGTTAACAGCAACAACGATATCTGCTGAGTCATCAATGATAGCCGGCGTGTTACCTGCACCAACGCCAAGAGCAGGTGTACCGCTTGAGTAAGCAGCCTTAACCATGCCGGGACCGCCGGTTGCAAGAATAATGTCAGCTTCTTTCATAACTGTGTTTGTCATTTCAAGGCTGGGAATATCGATCCAATCGATAATGCCTTCCGGAGCACCTGCAGCAACTGCCGCTTCAAGAACGATCTTTGCAGCCTCAATAGTGCTGCCCTTTGCTCTCGGATGAGGGCTGATAATGATACCGTTTCTGGTTTTAAGTGCGAGAAGTGTTTTAAATATTGCAGTTGAAGTAGGGTTGGTTGTAGGAATTACCGCAGCAATTACACCGATAGGCTCTGCTACCTTTTTGATACCATAAGCAGTATCTTCTTCAATAACACCGCAGGTCTTGGTATCTTTATATGCATTATAAATATACTCTGATGCATAGTGATTTTTAATGACCTTGTCTTCTACGATGCCCATTCCGGTTTCTGCTACTGCCATTTTTGCAAGCGGAATTCTTGCTCTGTTGGCAGCTGTTGCAGCTGCGAGGAATATTGCATCTACCTGCTCTTGTGTGTAGGTTGCAAACTTCTTCTGAGCTTCTCTTACTCTTGCAAGAGCTGCCTCAAGTGTTTCAAGGTTTTCAACTATGGGGTAATCCTTTTTAGTTTCCATTGTACCCAATCCTTTCAAATTTGATCATAAATTTATATGGCTTTCCTTGTGCCTGTTAATATTTTAACAAACTTATTGCCGAATGTAAAATGCTTTATTGATATAGGGATATATCAAAAACAACATAGCTTTAATAAAGCTATCGTATCTCGTCAATATATTCGTCCTTTGCCTTATTCACCGCTTCAATGAATTTCTTATCAAGTGCAGTTGGTGTATAGTCCATGCGGTATATCAGAACATCACGGTATGTACGCTGCTGATCGGCACATTTTCGCTGAACAAGATGATACTTATCGCACACATCCTGCGGCAACGGTGATACCCACATAAAGCTTTCGGGCATACGCTCAAGAAGATCAAACTGACTTCCCCGTTCAAATACAAATATATGCTTTTTAACATTTTCCGATATCTCCGCTTTTTTTATATCGGTAAGCGGAAGTGACGGCACATACGGATCAGCGTGACTTATCTCAACATAATCATAAAGATCTTCTGTTGTTATTACCTCTTTATCGGCAAGAGGGCTATCTTCCGACATTACCAGCACATACGAAAAATCAGTAATTATCTCGGCAACGAGCAGCTTTTGTGCAAACATTGAAAGAAAATAGTTTTCAAATGTATCCTGATATCGTATTATACCTATATTATAGTCGCCATTAATGATACTGTTTATTGTGCGCATGGAGTTAGTTTCTTTATAAAAGAAATCTGCGGGGCTGTTATCATTAATATGCTTGGCAAACTCAGTAAAAGCATGAGAAAGATATGTAGCTCTCGGAACACAAGCAGAAAAACGAGTCTTAGGTTTTCTACCATTTTTATATATCTCTTCCACCTCATCTACCTGGCGTATGATACGCTTTGCATAACGCAAAAACTCCTCCCCCTCAGGTGTGATACTGATGCCCTTCGGAGTTCTGTTGAAGATGATAATACCGAGTGATTCCTCTAACTCCTTAATCGCTCTGGAAAGGTTCGGCTGTCCCATAAATAGATTTTCCGCTGCTTTGCTTATTGACTTGGTCTTTGCTATTTCCACTGCATATTTAAAATGTAATAGATTCATAAATTCAACCCTTTGCGACATTTTATAAGATATATTAATTCTATCATCAATAGGCGCAGATTTCAATACATTTGTGCAAAATTACAGCTCCGCAAAACAATTACGGAGCTGTTTATCTGTATTATACTGTAAGACCCTTACCGATAACCATCGGGAATGAACGGCATCCTACCAAGGTTCTTCCCTGTTTGAACACAACATTCTTATCTGCGACGACATAATCAAGAGAAACATTGTCTTCAATGACGGTGCTCTGCATAAGAATACTATTGCGAACAACTGCACCCTTTCCGATCTTGACACCACGGAAGATAATGCAGTTTTCTACCTCTCCCTCAATAACGCAGCCATCAGCAACAAGTGAGTTTTTGACAGATGAATCAAATCCGTATCTTGCGGGCATATCATCACGAAGCTTTGTGAATATCGGACTATTTTGATAGAAAAGTTCCTTGCGCTTATTAATATTGAGCAGATCCATATTTGCATCGAAATATGACTGCATACTATCAATTGCAGAAACATATCCGTCTACCCTATAGCCGCGAACATCCGACTGCAATGCCTTTTTGATTATATCACTATTGATATCGGTATAATTATGCTTTGTTGCATCCTTAACGATATCCATAAGCAGTATGCGACTTATCATAATAACACCGATAGAGCCTGCTTCATTATCAATATTTTCACTGATATCTACTACACGGTCGCCGTCAAGCTTTAAAGAATATTCAGCATTTAAGCCTTCTTTATACGCTATCGTAATATCTGCGCCGCTGTCGATATGTTTATCTATCATATCCGACACATTGAAGTTGGATATTACATTAGATGTACCGAAAATAACATAATCCTCTTTTGAATGCTCAAAAAAGCTCATACTGTTATTGAGTGCATCCATTTTACCCTTGTATACACCGCCCTGTGCATATGAATACGGTGAGAGCATAAACAATCCGCCGGTCTTGTGAGCAAGATCCCACGGATGACCGTTACCTACATGATCCGCCAACGACTGATAGTTGCGTTTTGTGATAAGTCCGACTCTTCGGATGCCTGCGTTCACCATTTCCGACAAAATAAAGTCTACAAGACGATAACGGCAACCAAATGGAACGGAACCCATTGTTCTTTGTGTTGTAAGCTCAGGTAATTTAGAATCTGTTGTGTTACAGAACACAACACCCATTACTCGTGAATTTTTCATTTTTCAATCTGTGCCTTTCCGACTCATTTTATATATTTATCCAGCGTTTGTACGAGCCTTACAAGAGCTGGTGCGAAAAATACAAATTATATGCCGAGCATTGCACATGGCGGCACTGTTTCATTTTCACCGACAACGATGCCGGGGCCTATAGTTGCCACGCCCCAATCCTCAATATTCTCTGCTTCCTCAGGGCGCTTACCTACTACTGCGCCGCTTTTTATTACTGCATTTTCTGCAACGATAGCATACTGAACTATTGCGCCTTTTTCGATTTTTGCGCCCGGCATTACAACACTGTCACGCACAACTGCGCCCTTTTCTACCTCTGCACCGGTAAACAGCACCGAGTCGTAAACATCACCGCCCACATAGCAGCCCTCGCTGACAAGTGAATTCTGTACCTTTGCTTCATTCGATACATAATGAGGCGGCAACGCTCTTGTTCTTGCATAGATACGCCAATCGGGATCGTCAAGTTCAAGCGGAATTTTGGGATTAAGTATATCCATGTTGGCATCCCAAAGGCTATCGATAGTACCAACATCCTTCCAATAGCCATCGAAATCGTAAGCCATGAGTTTTTTACCGTCATTAAGCATGGCAGGAATTATGTTTTTACCAAAATCGTTGCTTGAATTAGGATCAGCCTCATCATCGATAAGATATTTACGAAGCTCTTTCCATGAGAATATGTAAATACCCATTGAAGCCTTGTTACTCTTCGGATTCTTGGGCTTCTCTTCAAACTCATATACGCTGTTGTCCGGATTGGTGTTCATAATACCGAAGCGTGAAGCCTCCTGCATTGAAACCTCAAGAACTGCAATTGTACAATCGGCATTATGCTCTTTATGATAATCTATCATATCCGAATAGTCCATTTTATAAATATGATCACCTGAAAGCACAAGCACATACTCGGGATCATACCGCTCGATAAAATGAATATTCTGATAGATCGCATTAGCAGTACCCTTGTACCAATCAGCACCCGTTTTTCGCTGGAAAGGAGGTAATACATGTACACCGCCGGTATTGCGATCCAAATCCCACGGAGTACCCGAACCAATGTAATCATTAAGTTCAAGCGGCTGATACTGGGTCAAAACACCGACTGTATCAATGCCTGAGTTTGTGCAGTTGGAAAGAGGAAAATCTATGATCCTGTATTTTCCCCCGAAAGGAACTGCCGGTTTCGCCACCTTTCGAGTCAGCGCACCTAATCTGCTCCCCTCACCTCCTGCAAGCAGCATGGCAACGCATTCTTTTTTGAAAATCATACTGTTTTCGCTCCTCTCATTCTTTTCCTTAATAAACGCAACCATACAAACCGAATTCTCAATGGTATGAAAACGGAATGTATTGATTTAATATATATTATATCTATAGTATAGTTTAACAAATTACCAATAAAATTTCAAGTACTTTTTGTAAAAAATATATGATTTTCTAATTAAATTTCATTAAATTTGGGTCATCAGTAAATTATATGACCGCAGATGTGTAAAAATTAGCGAAAATTGAAATAAGTATCAGCTATTTTCTAAATTCAAATAGGTTTCGGGAACATCGCCGACTATAATTGTTTCAGCTATAACAAAAGAGTTTTCAAGTTCAGTATATGTATCATACCATGGGATAAGTACAGAAATTTTTGTTGTAATATGCAAATATACAGAATGCTTCGTTTGATTTATTCCCACACTTACAAAGCTATCTTTAAGCTCGGTTGCAGGCGTACATACAAGACTGTATTTTAAATTCACATAAGGGCCCTTGCCGGACATATATTCATTTCC
The DNA here is from genome assembly GCA_036308305.1 of Acutalibacteraceae bacterium. Taxonomy (GTDB): domain Bacteria; phylum Bacillota; class Clostridia; order Oscillospirales; family Acutalibacteraceae; genus RUG11462. The sequence continues at coordinate 5,324 of JAXJVX010000133.1, forward strand.
GGTGAAAGTACCAATGCGTATCTTAAGAGTTCCGGTATCATATCCAGAAACCGCATCAGCTATCTCAAGATTTACCTGCGCCACGAATTTGTTTACCTCGGTCGAATTAAGCTCTGCCGATTTTACATTCCCGTCATTATCATAAACTGTGCTGACAAAATCGCTATACTCAACTTCACAAACCAACTCCTTCATCCTCTTATTTATCTCTCTGTTTACCACGGTTTTGGCAGTATCGCAGGCAGCTTTTTGTATTAAAAATCCAGTGTTATCGCTGCAAGCAAAGCACAAAACACACACAAGGATCAATATTCCTGCCACCATCAGCCTGAACCTTAGAATTTGTACTCGTTTTCTCCGCATAAAAAACGCCCCCTGTGTATATTATTAAATAAACACAGTGAGCGTTACAAACCTATTTATAGTTTTCCTTGAGATTTTGCTTTCAGATAAGCATTGATAAATCCGTCAAGATCACCATCCATAACAGCATTGATATTACCGTTTTCAAAGCCTGTTCTGTGATCCTTTGCAAGAGTATACGGCATAAATACATACGAGCGTATCTGCGAGCCCCATGCAATCTCCTTTTGCACACCCTTGATATCCTCAATCTTGTCGAGATGCTCTCTCTCCTTTATCTCGATCAACTTTGACTTAAGCATCTTCATCGCAACATCACGATTCTGATGCTGCGAGCGTTCATTCTGACAAGCAACGACGATACCTGTTGGAATATGAGTTATACGGACTGCGCTGGAAGTCTTATTTACATGCTGACCGCCTGCGCCTGAAGCACGATAAACATCTATTTTAAGATCATCAGGATTTATATCAACCTGTATGTTATCATCTATCTCCGGCATGACCTCCAAGGAGGCAAATGAAGTATGGCGTCTTCCGCTTGAATCGAACGGTGAAACACGGACAAGGCGGTGAACACCCATTTCACTCTTTAAATAGCCGTAAGCATTATGACCTTCAATAAGAACAACAGCACTTTTAAGTCCTGCATCATCACCGTCAAGATAATCAAGCGTCTTGCAGGTGAAGGAATGGCGCTCTGCCCAATGATTATACATTCTAAA
>JAXJVX010000134.1:0-1668 GCA_036308305.1 Acutalibacteraceae bacterium
AATTTTTAGGTTTTCCTTTAATAGTGTCTGCGAAAAAGTAAACCTTATTTTATGTAAAAAAATCAAATCTACTGAACTGATTGTGTGCTTGTTTGTATGCGCACACTTACAAAATACATTATAGCATAACCGTAATAAAAAATCTACTATATATTGAATATTTTTTAAAAAATATTTTGCAAAAGCACAAAATATTCTCTGTTGTATTGTTATACATTAATTGCCGGTAATTATCTGTCGCTTTTTAGCTTATTATAATTAAGGGCATAAAAATTAATCAAGGGAAGTGTTTATATATGAAAAGAAAAAATTACGGAAAAGACTATATTGGTGACGATATCGGTAACTTTTATCCTGTCATTTCAGATACCGAGTTTACGGGGCTTATTCCTTTTGCACCGGGAAATGATGAAGAGGTCAGCGCATATGAAGACATTTACGATGTCAGTCTGATCGACGATATTGATAATCCGTAAAGCATAAGCCTATATAAAAAATAACTGCAAGGCAATTTTTACCTTGCAGTTATTTTTCTTTTTATCACACTCACACCAAGCAGTATTATTCCGTATAAAACTACAATAGCAGATCCGGGAGGCAACTCCGCACAGAAAGCGGTAATAAGCCCCGCAAAAAAACATACTAATGAAATACCGCCGGAAATAAGCACGACCGAGAAAAAACTCTTACCGAGCTTCATTGAGATAAGCGAGGGGAATATAATGAGAGCTGATATAAGCAGCGTTCCCATCATACGCATACCCAGAACTACAACTACTGCCGTGAGTATTGCAATGACGGTGTTGTATACACCTGCTTTAATGCCGATTGCTTTTGAAAAAGCCTCGTCAAAGGTAACTGCAAAAATACGATGATACAAAAGCACAAAGATAAGTATAACTATCACGCATAAAATAATACTTGCAACGGTATCAAAACTTGACAAAGTCAGTATATTACCGAACATATAGTTACCGACATCTATATTTGTGCCGTTTTTATACATAATTATATAACCTGCTGCAAGAGAAACGGTAGATATCACCGCAATTGCTGCATCGGAATTTATATGGCTGTTACGGTTTATATGTAACAGAAGGAAGGCAGCGGCTATAACTATCGGTATAGTAATAACAAGTGCTATATCCGTTAAATTGAGCGCTGCTGCAACAGCAAGAGCACCGAATCCGACGTGCGAAAGCCCGTCGCCTATCATAGAGTATCTTTTTAGGACAAGAGATACTCCGAGCAATGCCGCACAAAGAGATATCAGCGAGCCTGCAATCATAGCTCTTTGTACGAATGAGTAGCTGAAAAATAATGCTACCGAGTTAAAAAAATCACTCATTTTTCTTCCTCCTCACAGCAACATTGGTCACATTGAGCCAAAGAACGACAGTCATCACAGTTTAGATAATGCTCTGTATCACCGAAATATGGCTTGTCCTTATGGATATGAAGCATATGTGTTGAATATTTGACCGATGCGGCAATATCGTGTGATACCATTATTACCGTAATCTTTTTATCCTTATTCAGATGCTCGATAAGATGGTATAACTGATTTGTGATAACCGGATCAAGTCCTGCCGCCGGTTCATCAAGAAGAATAAGCTTTTTAGTAGCACACAAAGCACGGGCAAGTAATACACGCTGCTGCTGACCGCC
>JAXJVX010000135.1:0-3335 GCA_036308305.1 Acutalibacteraceae bacterium
ATTGTACCCTCCAAAGTAAAAATTTTAGTTCTTTTTCGGCGCCAGGAACATAAGCATATTGCGCCCTTCCATCTTAGCCGGCTTTTCTACCGAAGCAAATTCTGTGCAAGCTTCTGCAAAGCGTGCCATGGTTTCGGTGCCGATCTCAGGATGGCCTAACTCACGACCGCGGAAACGGATAGATACCTTAACCTTATCCCCACCCTTGATAAAACGGGCGGCGTGATTGACCTTTGTGTTGAAATCATGAATATCGATATTAAGACCAAGTCTGATCTCCTTGGTTTCGATAGTTTTCTGGCTCTTTCTCGCTTCCTTCTCACGCTTTGCTTGCTCAAATCTGAACTTACCGTAATCCATTATCTTGCATACGGGCGGCTGTGCGTTAGGTGCGATCTTGACCAGATCGAGATTTGCTGCTGTTGCCTGACGGAGTGCCTCTGCAATCGATACTATACCGAGCTGTGAGCCGTCTGCTCCTATCAGTCTTACCTCTTTGTCCTGAATTTCCTCGTTGATGGAATGGTCTTGTTTGCTAATGCTGAACACCTCCAAAATTTATACAACAAAAAAAGGACGGAAAAACTCCGCCCGGAACAAACCGATATAATAAAATCGGACTCATATAACCTTGTTAAGCGTAGCTACAAGGTGAGAACCGGGACAGTTCTTCTTTGTTGTTGCGGTTATTTTACCACATATCATTCTTCGTGTCAAGTGTTTTTTTCAAATTAAATACGCAGCTTTAATTTAAATAGTGGTAATACTTCGATTTTTATATTGACTTTTCAAAAATTATAATATATAATCAACATATACATTAATTATTGTGAGGATGAATGTCATGAAAAAAGCTTATCTTGAGCCTACTGCTGAAATCGGCATTTTCAATGTGATCGACGTTATCAGCGCAAGCACAGAAGATCCTGATATTGACGAGACTGTGGCACAGACAACAACTGACTCTTGGTCACCACGCTATTAAAATTATTTATTAGAATCCCGACTTTGCTTTTGCAAAGTCGGGATTTTTTATTCGCCAACTATCTCTTGTATCTTTTTAACATCTACATCACGAAGTTTTTTTCCTTCCTTTACAGCAAGTGCTGCGGCAACGCCCGCTGCTTCACCGAGCGCAATGCAAACAGACATAATGCGGAAGTTTGAATGAGCAAGATGACTGCCCGAAATATTTCTTCCCGAAAGCAAAAGCCCTTCAATATTTACAGGAAGCAGACATCCGTACGGAATTGAATAATCATCCGGCTGCTTCCATTCTTTCTGAACGCCTGTTGCATCAAGGCTTGCGCCTGACATATTATGTACATCGAAATTAAAAAACGCACGGCGAACTACCCAATTATCATAAATTCTTGCCTCTAATATATCATCAGGAGTGAGGGTTTCCACGCCTTCAAAATGACGGGTCTCACGGATACCAAGCAATGAGCCTGTGCTCATAAGCCAGCAATCCTCATATCCCGGAACAAACTCTTTAAGAAATTTAACGATAGGTTCGATCTGCGAGCGGCAAACAGTAAGCCCTCTTGTGAGCTCCTCTGCCTTTGTTCCGTCTATATCTATCATATTAGTCATATTACAGCAGACCGTACCCGGTGTTGGCTGACGGTACAAAAGCACATGACCTGCCGGAAACGGTAGCAATTCCTTTGCAAGAGCTTGAAGTTCGCCTTTTTCAGTAGGAACCAGCGTTTCAAATGAGCCGGGGAATTTTGCACGGCTGTAATCAACACCGCCCACCTTGAACATCAGAGTACAAGGTTGCATTTTACCGTCTGTCTCTCTGCCTTTAAAATACGGCACGCCTGATGATGCCGCTACATCGCCGTCACCGGTAGCATCAATGACACATTTGGCTTTTATCACACTTCTGCCCGACTTGTTCTGAATAATAACGCCGATAATACATCCATCTTCAACGATAGCATCACATACCATCGTATAATAAAGAATATTAACCCCTGCCTCTCGGCACATTTCATCAAGAACTATCTTCTGTGCTTCATGGTGAATAGCATTTATGCCACTGCAATTATCGTCTACCCAACCAAAGGTTTTTGCCTTTTCGTAAGAACGATCAAATATCTCAAGCATTATCTTACTCGATGAGCGTCCGCCCCAATGCGACATCATACCTGCAGTTGCAACACCTCCTAAACAGTCCTGTGTTTCGACTACCATTGTGTCAGCACCCATTCTGCCGGCACGAATGGCAGCGCCTATACCGGCAGGGCCGCCTCCGCATACAAGTACGTCGACCTCATAGCTTACGGGCAATTTTTTTGCATTTTCAGTATATGTATTCATAAATATTCTCCCTTGACTTTATTATGAGTTCAGTATATACTAATAATACAAAGAAAACATTGAAAATTTGGGCGTTTTTCTTTGAAATTCGGTTGTATTAAGGAATCAATTTATGTCAAGAAATGTAATGGCAGATATCACCGATTATATTGACTTCTTGCGTTCATGCAATTATTCAGTCACTTTAAGCTGCTTCGATAAGGTATTCTCGCCGTATCTCACCACACTTTATGCTTACGAGATACATCTGCCTTCGGTGTGTTCATACCTTAAACGCAAATGCGATAAGTGTATCAAAAACAAATCCAATTTACAAAGAAGCAAACCGGATAAACCATATTATTCTTGCTGCTATGCAGGGATTGAGGAATTTGTGATTCCTATCAAGATAGAGTCACACACCGTTGTGTGCATTAATATCTCGGGCTACAAGGGAAAGTTGCCGCAATCGGAATACCTGCGAAAAAGGCTTATCAAAAAATACGGCGAAGAGATTTCTGTATTGTATGATGATCTGAACGAAAATGTGCCCGATATGAATACAGTGCTAAGTATGATAAAACCGCTTGAGTATATGTTTTGTGAGCTTTATAAGGCTTGTCTTAAAAACACCGACATCTCCGATGTTACCGAGCGCATTTACCGCAGGATACTGCAATTTATTTATGATAATTATATGTCGCCTGTTACCGTGACCGAAATCGCAAATACACTTTGTTATTCGGAGTCATATATACGACACATTTTCAAAGCACGCTGCGGCATCACCATTGGGCAAATGATAAACGATATCCGGCTTGACCAAGGCGCAATGCTGCTTCGTACTACGTCGCTGAGTATAACCCGTATCTCACAGGATCTCGGTTTTTGCGACGGCAACTATTTCTCAAGTACATTTACAAAAAAATTCGGAATATCACCGAGAGAATACCGAAAACAAAACACGGAGGTAAGATGAATGATAATTTCAGGCGCTCATACCGGAGGAAATATAAAGCTCTGCAGTA
>JAXJVX010000136.1:0-5770 GCA_036308305.1 Acutalibacteraceae bacterium
ATACGGCACTGTTCAATTCCGTCGCAAGCAGCTGCCTTAAGTTCAAAATTATCTACAGAACGCTCCTTAAGAGCTTGCGCAACTGCGTCTGAAAGACCGCCGCTTCTTGCAAAGATTCTTCCGTAATATGAAGCATTATCAAGCACATCTTCATCAATGTTCGTGATGTCGATATCCTTACTGTCAAACATCGCTTGTAATTCCTCAAAGGTTATAACGCTGTCAATATACGGATGTATTTCTTCTTTTTGGAACTCCATTTTCTTTGCAGTGCAAGGTCCGATGAATATGACCTTTGCGCCATCATGAGTATCTTTAATATACTTGCCTATCTCTGCAGCCGGCGAAAGATTATGTGATATATGCTCTTCCATCGTCGGAAACTGCTTTTTGATATAATCAACGAATGCAGGACAGCACGAGCTTGTCAGAAATCCTTTTTCAACGAGCTCTGCCGACTCTTTAAATGCGACCATATCAGCACCGAGTGCTGCTTCAACTACTGTGAAGAAACCAAGCTCTTTGATACCCTTTATAACCTGACCGAGTTTTGCATATGTAAACTGGCTGGCAATGGAAGGAGCTACAACTGCATAAACCTTATAGTTACTGTTGTTTTCACTCTTTTTGATAATATCGATAACATTGATGATATAGGATTTATCGGTGATAGCGCCAAACGGGCACTGATATACACACGCACCGCAGGAGATACACTTATTATTATCTATGCATGCTACCTTATTGTCAGTCATCGAAATAGCCTTTACCTTGCAGGAACGAACGCAGGGACGCTTAAAATCAACAATGGCGCTATATGGACAAACCTTTGCACATTGACCGCATTCAACGCACTTTGATTTATCTATATGTGCTTTCTGATTGTGATCAAATGAAATAGCGCCGCGTTTGCATACATCCTCACATCTGTGAGCAAGACATCCTCTGCACGCATCAGTAACATCATAGCCGCCCATCGGACATTCGTCACAAGCAGTATCAATTACCTCGATAACATTAGGATTGCTCTTGTCACCACCCATTGCTATCTTTACACGCTCACCGAGTATTGCACGCTCCTTATAAACGCAACAACGCATTGTAGGCTCATTGCCCGGAACTATTTTTTTGGGGATGTCTATTGCATTTTCAAGTAAGGTATCGTTCCACGCTTCGCGGGCAACCTCGCGCAGTACCTTGTATTTAAGATGCTGTACCTTAGTATCAAACTTCCTGGTCTTCATAATTTTCGCTTCCTCTCATGAGAGTTATCAGAAATAGCTTACTTTAATTCGCTTGCCCATCTTCTTCAAGCACTCGGACAGCTCTGTTACAAGCTGCATTTTAATGCTGAAGTTGATAGGCAGCTCAGGATTTTGGTGAGCAGGATTGATTGCTCTGCCTACATAGAAATTTATATCAGTTGCTTCCTCAAAAAGAAGCTGACATATAAGAGATGCGCCGTCGCGCTTATTGGTCCATTGCACATAACGTTCGTTATCTGCAAGGTAATCATTTGCATATTGCAATACCTTATTAACGGTGATAACACCTTCGGTTACAAGGTCAACGCCCTCGATCTTTGCAATAGGCGGCACCTCGCGATCTTCAAAATCAAGCGTTGCTACAAGTGGCTTACCCAGATATTCTGCTGCAATAGATGAGGTAGTGCCACCACATATAATATGCTTGCCCTCTTTTGAGAAGAACAGAGACATCATCTTATCGCAGTCATCTCTGTTTGAAGGCGGCCCGAACAGCAAATTCATCGGCTCCCTGCGGCGAATTCTTACAGTACAGACAGTGGTATCATCGCCTGGTTTACCGCCGTAAAGACGGTTGCACTCATCAAGCAATATAGTTGAAAGCGTTTTTGCGGTAAATCCGACATCATAAAACACTTCCATATAGGATATGATATCATCTCTCTGCCAACCGAAGTTCAGCTCCATACCAACACCTGCATGTATGCATCCGTCGCTCATAGCAATGAATATATCATTTTCATTAAGCTTGATATTGGAATGATATATCTTTTTACCTTCAATATTCAGTTCGGTTTTCGGATAATCATAATTCTTGCCGTCACGCAGTAATATGACATTAGGATTGTCATACTGCATAATTTCAGCACTTTCATTATCAACTATGCGTATTATGGTGAAGGTGGAGTACGCAACGCCTCTTACCGAGCATACCGGCAGTGTTGAAGCAATTGTTGAAACACAATCCTCAAGTGATAAGCCGCTTGCAATCATTGTTGAAATAATTTTTGATGTAAGCGTTGACAAAATACTCGCCTTAACACCGCTTCCAAGACCATCAGCAAGTACGATTACCGTAGAACCGTCGTCCTGCTCGATAACATCAATATGGTCGCCGCAAAGCTCTTCGCCGTAATGATTTATACTACGGTAGCCGATATCTGCACACAAGTTATTCATCAGAAATCGACTCCTTCAGCTTTGTAAGTGCGATTTTGGTTTCTGCGGCAGTTTCACCGAGCAACGAGGCTATCTCCTGAACGATACGCATCTGCTTATCTACCACATTGTCAGCTATCTCAACAGTACGATGTGCTATTTTTTCTTTCTTTTCACGCTGACATTCCTCATCGGTAACATCACGCATAATGCAGATGACTGTGTGGCTTTCCCTGTCATATACGACCGACTGCTCTACATAACGATTATATTCAGCAAGGAAAACACGCTCATCCTTAACGCTTACATGGGTGTTTAAAACATCCATAAATACCTTAGGATCAAGAATTCGTACAACCTGCTCGCCAAGTACATCTGAAGCACTCTTTAAATTCATTATCTTCAATGCCGCACGGTTGATCTGCTGTACCTCAAGACTTTCATTTAGCACAAAAATTCCGTTAGGTGTTGTATTGATGATATTGTCGGAAAAGCTCTCCGCTTTATCCTTCAAGAACGGCAGACACATAGAAAGATCGGCCTTACCGTTGATTATAGCAACTGCCTTTTCACGGCAGGTGTTGTATCCGCATGAGCCGCAATTAAGCTCATCCTCTTTACGCACCTTGCCCATCTGGCGAAGTGTTGCCATGATTTCAGTTTCAGACGGCGTTTTCTCTGCCGGAGAAAGATTGGAGTATGCCTTGCGGATTTCAGTAAGCTTTGGTGTTATTACCTCAAAATCCTCATTGCCTGCATACTGCGATATTACCATGTAGTCTCTTACAGGGGAATGATGATTTCTCCCCATAACAGGACCACCGATACAGCTTCCTGCACAAAGTGACATCTCGATAAAACAATCCGTGATATTACCTTTATTAATATCCTCAAGCGCAGCAATGCAGTTATCTATTCCGTCAACAGTGATATATGTAATATCCTGTCGTTGTTTTTTCATTGTTTTAAGCACACCGCCGCTTGTCGGGAAAAGGCGTGCTTTGCTCTTTTCAATACTGTCTTTCTTATCTTCAAGCTTAATATTCTCATCATTAAGCCAATTTGAAAGCTCCTCAAAAGTAAGAACGGCATCTACTGCACCGTTTGACTTTGATGCCTCATCCTTCTTAGAAACGCAAGGACCGATGAATACAGTTTTTGCTGCAGGGATTCGCTTCTTGATATCAAGACAGTGCGCTACCATAGGTGAAACAACATCTGCAAGATATCCTACTAAAGCAGGATAATATTTTTGTATTAGAAGGTTTACCGAATGACAGCAGGAGGAAATCAGCATATTTCTTTTTTCCTCACAAAGCAGGCGGTCATATTCATTCTTCACGATGGTTGCACCGATCGCAGTTTCCTCAACATCGGCAAAACCAAGTTTCAAAAGTGCATCCTTGATGCTTTCAATACCAACACCGTAATTTGCAACAAATGACGGTGCAATGCTTGCGATCACCGGCTCACCGGAACTGATAAGCACCCTGACAAGCTCGGTGCTGTCTGCTATTTGTTTAGCATTCTGCGGACATACCACAACACACTGACCGCAAAGAATACACTCGTCCTCTACGATATGAGCCTGATTGCCCGAAAATCTGATTGACTTAACGGGACAATGGCGTATGCACTTATAGCAGTTTTTACAATTTGATTTTTTTAATTTGAGTACCGATGCCATTTTTACACACCCTATCTTCAAATTTTAGAAAGAATTTCAGATTTAAAAAATTCTGCAAATGTATCCTTAGTAATCCCTGTATATGCTTTATCATCGACCGTTATTGTAACGCCTGTCCGTGTGCATTTACCTGTGCAAAAGCTTCCGGCAAGTATAACATAACTTTCAAGACGGTTTTCTTCAATGGATTTTTTCATCATCTCAACAATTTCCTGAGATCCCTTTATATGACATGAACTGCCGATACACACCTGAACTATCATAAATATTGCCTTTCATAAATTGAATTCATGCTATTTTGAGCGCAACAAATTGCGGCATAGGCAATAACACCTATACCTTGATTTATCGCAACCATTGGAATATCAGGTCTTGTTCAAAACGTGTGTATTGAAAAACTCTTCGGTAGTTTCCGGTGTAATTGAGAAAAACTCACCGTCGAGAGTTGCACATACGCCCTGCTGACATTTACCCATGCAGAATGTTCCTGCAAGTTCTACCTTTTCCTTCATATTGTTATCTGCAATAAGCTGTTGAAGCTGCTCAATAACCTGACGCGAGCCCTTGATATGACATGAACTGCCGATACATACTGTAATTTTCATAAAGTATTCCACCTTGATTTTCCGCTAACGGCATACAGTGCAAGTATGCACTGTATGCCGGGCTGATTTTATTCGTAATCTACTACATCTACCCACTTTAAGAGGAATTCCTTTTCCTCGGGGTTGCCCTTAACAGACTGTGAAGCAGCAACAATAGGAAGCCATTTCTGAACATACTGTTTTGCAGTATCACTCTTCATGCAGAAAAGATTGAGATATTTCTCTGCCAGACTTTTATCACCGGTAAGTGAGAAGAGAAGATATGTTCTTGCTGCGTCTGCAGATGCATTTCCCTGTGTTGCGTGTGACCAGTCAAGAATGTACGGTACACCTTCATCGGTTACGATGATGTTTGAAGGGTTAAAGTCACCATGGCAAACCTTTTTGTGTTTTGGCATACCTTCAAGACGTGTGTGAAGCTCGTAACGAGTAGTTGCATCAAGGTCAGCCTCGCTAATCTTTCTGTCCATCTTATCCTTGAGCTTGTTCAAAAGAGGAACTCTCTTTGAATGCACTTCAAGCTGAAGATCAACAAACATATTGAGATACTCATCTGTTTTGTCCGGGTTTTCAGCCATAAGCTGTGACAACGGCTTACCTTTGATAAACTCTGAAATGATAGCCCATTTACCCTCGATCATTGTAACTTCAAGGATCTTCGGAATGTTAAGACCGGTTACCTCAACTCTTGCTTGATTAAGTGCCTCGTTGAGAACGTCTGCTTTGCTGTAATCTTCATCGAAAACCTTGATAGTACGGTCACCGTCACGGTAAACAGTTTTGTTTGTTCTTACTGCGATTACTCTTTCAAAATTCATAACAATTCCACTCCTTGCTTATTTTTCTACGCCATAATATGCGTTAAGATACATCTGCTTGATCTCGCTCATAAGCGGATATCTCGGGTTAGCGCCGGTGCACTGATCGTCGAATGCCTGCTCAACCATATCATCAAGACGGTCAAGGAAGTCTTTCTCATCTATACCGTACTCTTTGATAGTTTTCTTAATGCCGACTTTTTCTTTAAGCTCATTAACAGCTTTGATAAGATTTTC
>JAXJVX010000137.1:0-2855 GCA_036308305.1 Acutalibacteraceae bacterium
CTTAATTATACAAAAGCGCCGCATACAAAACGGTAAAAGCAAGACCAGACTCAGCCTTGTAACAGGCACCCACGGTGATGAGCTGGAGGGGCAGTATCTTGCCTACATGGTCGGGAGCTATATTGACGAGCATGCGATACTGCGCTTTATGAATAACCGTGGCATCGTCACAGCCAAAACACCGCCCGGATATATCACCGAGATACTGAATGAGGGAAAAACGAAGCAGATACAATCCGAAGCAGCAGGACTGTTTTTCAGAACGGCAGAGATCGGAAAAACAGTAGAACACGGCGATGTACTGGGCATGATATATGACCCTCTTGACGGGGAACTTGTCGCAGAGATCAGAACACCTGTATCAGGCACGGTATATTTTGCCTATAACAACCCGTTGATAAATGCTAAGACCGTGTGCTTCAAGATCATCAAGTGAGGAAGATAAAGTAAATGGAAAAGAAAGAATTTCATGAAACAAAAACAATTATATCCGATGACGAAAAAACGGTAACTACGGTGTCTGTCAGCGGCAGCAGTACAAGCAGCAGCTCGTAAGTATCATCAACTACAACATCATCGGTCACTACAACTGTTACAAACGGCTGTCATCCCGTTACAACAACTATCAAAACAGAACAATAAAAAAGCGGAGCTGCTGCTATGATGATTCAAGCAACAGCTCCGTATTATGGAGGATATGTATGGTCACATTAAATGACTATTTATTTTCAGGGGATACTGTGCTTAAAATACTGCACCAGTATTCGGGTGATCTTAGAAAATCAGCGATTGATACTAATAACCCGATCGACCTCGCGCATTGCAATTTTCTGATACAGATCATTGAATTGCTCGAACATAATGACTTCCTTACCTCTCAGTCACAGAGGATAAAGGAATTTTACAAATACATGACACAGAAATATCCGTTTCTCGCATTTACTTTTAAGGGCAGGATCAAATCTCTGATCAGGGCTGAGGAAAAAATCAACGGCTATATTTTGGAGTATATCTATGACTATTATCAAAAGCACAGCCGGTATCCGAATGAAGCTGAGATCAAAAGCAATCTGACCTGTTTCAGAGATCTGATCGCATACCGCATCGTGATCTCTATGCCTTTATGTCACCTGGAAGAAGGCATGACACAAGACGAAGTAGAAAGGATCTTTCTTTATGAGATTGCTAATACACTGCCCGAATTTCTGGAAGTAAGAGGCTTTACGGCTGAACTTTCCGGCTCTGCACATGATAAAACAGACGAACGGATCATAAGCAATAACCGACCATATTACAGAGATTATGTCGCATTTCCTCGTCCTTCAGGCTACCAATCGCTTCATATCACTTTTTATGACAACCTTGCAAGGTGCTATACTGAGGTACAGCTCAGAACAAAGGATATGGACGATCTTGCGGAGATCGGTACGGCAAACCACTTCGGGTATGAGCGCCAACAGGAGGAAAGCAGAACAAGACGTGATAATATCCCTGTCGGTGAATGCAGATATTTTGATGAAGCATACGAGCGTTTCACCAAATTGCAGGAGCTTGACCTTTCGGCTGTCAATGTGAATATGTTTAAGGCGTTCAATAACCAACTGATCAATGACGGCTGCGGATTATTCAGAGGTCGGCAGATCTTGCCTTTTGAGCATCTGTCACGGTTTCAGAATGACCTGATCGACTAACAGTTCCGCACAAACTCCTCAAATATCAGTCTGCTGTTGTCATCGGTTTGATAGGCAAGTTCGGGATGCCATTGTACTGCCCACAAGAATTTCTGATCGGGTGCATACACCGCTTCGATTAGTCCGTCAGGGGCGGAAGCCATGCTGATAAGCTGCGGCGACAGCTCTTGAACACCCTGATGATGATAGCTGTTGACGGATATATTCTTCCTTTTCAAGAGAGAGTAAAGCGGTGAATCAGGTTCGATCTTAACATCATGAGAAGGAATATCATAAGGTGGTTTCTGACAATGCTTCACATCACTCGGAAGTTCTGTCGGAATATCCTGCCAGAGTGTACCGCCCAAAGCGGCATTGATAAACTGTATCCCACGACAGATGCCGAGTATCGGCTTGTCTCTTTTCATGGCTTCGTCAAGAATCAGCATTTCCATTTTGTCACGCTCAGGGCTGCACTCTCCACACAAAGGGCTTTTTTCCGAATGGTACAAAGCCGGTGCAACGTCCTGACCGCCTGTGAACAGAAATCCGTCACACATTTCCATAACAGCTTGAAGCTCTCTCTTGCTTTCTATGACGGGCAGCATGATTGGCAATGCACCGACAGTCTGCAAGCCAGTTAGGTAACCCGGTATCATCCAGTAGCTTTTTCTGCCGTAATCTATTAGTGGGATAACTCCGATCGTTTTCATAATATGACCTCCTGAAAAAAATGGTGCTGTCGAAATCATGACAGCACCATTGTTGATTCTATTATATACGATTTGGGCTAAAAAGTCAATCTTTTTGAGCTTTTGAAAAAGCTGTGCCAACTCATTGCGGAGAACCAATCCGAGAAAAGTATGGATTACGGCGCTACATTGGAAGTGATGGGAACGGTCTGTTTATATATGAAAAATCCAACCCAAGCGGAGATTTTCTACAGAAAAGCCCTCGATATTTATGAGCTGCGCCTTGAATCGGATCCCGAACAAATTGAAGAAAAACGTCGAGAAATGTCACTGCTCCTGCAAGCCGTACATATTATGAATCAATGAAACTATCGCAGTCACGCACTTCGGTGTGTGGCTGTTTTTTGTCAAAAAGCAGTCAATTCTCGGTCAATGCGTGTATGCTCTCTGTACCCTCCTTGTCTAAGGCGTAGTTCGTGTATGCGATACCGCC
>JAXJVX010000138.1:0-5854 GCA_036308305.1 Acutalibacteraceae bacterium
GAAAGAGCGAAAACACTCGGTTGCGATTATATCGTAACGGGGCATTATGCCAGAATAGAAGAAGAAAACGGTAAATTTGTACTGAAAAAAGCATTAGACGAAACAAAGGATCAGAGCTATGTCCTATATTCCATGACACAGGATCAGCTTGTGCACACCATGTTTCCGATTGGCAGTATGCAAAAGACTGAAGTCCGTGCCATAGCCAAAGAAAGCGGGTTTGTTAATGCTGACAAACCCGATAGTCAGGATATTTGCTTTGTACCGAATGGAGATTATGCAAGCGTGATAGAGTTACAAACAGGAAAAGAATCTGCCGAGGGAAATTTTGTGGATAAACAAGGTAATAATCTCGGACGGCACAAGGGTGTGATTCATTACACCATAGGTCAGCGAAAAGGGCTTGGTGTTTCGAGCACAGAGCCTCTGTATGTATGCAATATCTGCCCGAAAGATGGCAATGTTGTTCTCGGCAGTAATGACGATCTGTTCAGCCGTGAGGCAGATGTATCCGATTTTAACTGGATAAGCGGTGAAGTACCTGGGAGCGAGTTTCGCTGCAAGGCCAAAATACGCTACCGTCAACCGGAACAGTGGGTAACCGTTATCCCTACGGGAGCAGATACCGTTCATATCGTTTTCGACGAGCCGCAACGGGCAATCACACCCGGACAAGCCGCTGTTTTTTATGACGGAGATACTGTGTTGGGCGGAGGAACGATAAAATAATGATATTTACTTGATTTACCTACCCGTTTGGGTGTATAATTAAACGGAAGATAAAAAAAGGAATGTTTTTATGAAAATTATTGATTTACTTAAAAGAGATACTCTTTCTCTTTCTTTTGAGGTTTTTCCACCCAAAACAGATACTGCCTTTGCAAATGTACGAACTGCTACCGAGGAGATTGCTAAACTTTGCCCCAGTTTTATGAGCGTTACATACGGTGCAGGAGGTGGAACAAGTAAATATACCTTGGATATTGCAAAGCGGATAAAAGAGCTTTACAATGTGCCGTCTTTGGCACATCTTACCTGCGTTTCTTCAACCAAAGAGACAGTACGTGATCGTATTGCCGATATGAAAGCGGCAAATATTGAGAATGTTATGGCACTCAGAGGCGATATTCCGGCTGAACTTCAGAATGCTGACCGTAGTCATTGGGACTATCATCACGCTATAGAACTTGTACGAGAACTGAAAGAATCGGGTGCAGATTTTTGCATAGGTGGCGCGTGTTATCCTGAGATACACCCCGAAAGCGAAAACCAGAAAGAGGATATTAAACATCTTAAGGAAAAGGTAGACGCAGGCTGTGAGTTTTTAACTACACAGATGTTTTTTGATAATAATTTGCTCTATAATTTTCTATATAAGATCCGTGAAGCAGGAATTACCGTTCCCATCATTCCGGGTGTTATGCCTATTACAAATGCCAATCAGGTAGAACGTGCCATCAAGCTTTCGGGCTCGTTTATGCCGCAGCGTTTCAAAAGCCTTGTGGATAAATTCGGCAACGATCCTGCAGCTATGAAGCAGGCCGGTATTGCGTATGCTACTGATCAGATTATTGATTTATATGCTAACGGCATCACCAACGTGCACGTATATTCGATGAACAAGCCTGATGTTGCTGCCAAAATCCAAAACAACTTAAGCTGTATATTAGGAAAATGAATTCTGTGATTTTAAGTAAAACATATATCGAGCCGCCGTTTTGCGAAAAAGAAATTTTGCGTTATGCAGGCTGTAGGGGAGAGCGCGAAGAGATATCCGTTCTTCTTAAAGAGTGCATAGATGAAGTGAAGGACAAGCTTGCCTATAAAGTCTGCTATCGTGAACTTTCCATTAAAACGGTCGGCGATACTTGTGATTTTGAGGTCTTTAGTGTGCATTCAGAAAAGCTTGCGCGTAATCTCAAAGGCTGTGAAAAGGTTATCCTTTTTGCTGCAACGGTGGGTGTGGAAATCGACCGTCTAATAGGGAAATATGGTAGACTTTCTCCCACAAAGGCATTGCTTTTTCAGGCAATCGGTGCTGAACGGATAGAGGCGTTGTGCGATGCTTTTTGCGCGGATATAAAAAAAGAATACAATACGGGATTAGAGCCACGTTTCAGTCCGGGCTACGGTGATTTGCCGCTCTCGGCTCAAAAGAATATTTTTGCCGTCCTCGACCCAGAGCGAAGAATTGGACTGACTTTAAACAGCAGTCTGCTTATGTCACCGTCAAAATCGGTTACGGCTTTTGTCGGGCTTGGGAGCACAGAAAAAACAAGCTCAAATAAATGCAGTCTTTGTGAAAAAACAGACTGTACGTTAAGAGGTGTCTAATGAATTTCAAAGATTACTTAAAGAATCATATTGTCTATCTTGACGGCGGTATCGGAACGCTTCTGCAAGCTGGGGGTTTAAAACCGGGTGAGTACCCTGAAAGATGGAACTTGTCCCACCACGATGTAATAATCGACATACATAAGGCTTATTTTGATGCAGGCAGTAATATTGTTTGTACCAACACTTTTGGCGCAAACTGCCTTAAATTTGCTGATGATGAGCTTGAACAAATAATAAAAGCGGCGGTCGCCAATGCTAAGAAAGCAAGGGAACAGTCGGTACAGAAAGGTGAAAAGTTCATAGCACTTGATATCGGCCCCTCGGGAAAGCTTTTAAAACCGCTTGGTGATCTTGATTTTGAGGATGCGGTAAACGTATTTTCAAAAACAGTCAAATTCGGTGTGAAATATGGTGTCGACCTGATTATCATCGAAACGATGAATGACTCTTATGAAACCAAGGCAGCCCTACTTGCAGCAAAGGAAAACAGTAATCTTCCCGTAATTGTTTCCAACGCCTACGGCGAGGACGGTAAGCTGATGACAGGTGCGGCTCCTGCCGCAATGGTGGCAATGCTGGAAGGTATGGGAGCGGATGCAATCGGTGCTAACTGTTCGCTTGGACCCAGACAACTCCGCGGAGTTGCAGAGGAACTGCTCCAAAAAGCATCTGTTCCCGTTATACTCAAGCCCAACGCAGGGCTTCCGAAGTCTATAAACGGTAAAACAGTATTTGATGTAACTGTCGATGAGTTTTCAGATGAAGTAGCAGCTCTTGTGAAAAAAGGTGTTCGTGTTGTTGGCGGTTGCTGCGGCACAACCCCCGAATACATTGCTTCGCTTTATAGTAAAACATCTGAACTTGCTCCTGTTCCTATTGCTGATAAAAAAATAACGGTAGTATCTTCTTATACCCACGCAATAGAGTTTGGAGAAAGTCCCATTCTTATCGGCGAGCGTATCAATCCTACGGGTAAAAAGCGCTTTAAGCAGGCTTTGCTTGAAAACGATATCGACTATATTTTGTCTGAGGGTGTAAATCAGCAGGAAAAGGGCGTGCATATTCTCGATGTGAATGTGGGACTTCCCGACATTGATGAAGTGCAGATGCTAAAAAATACTGTTTGCGAGCTACAGGCTATTATCGACTTGCCGTTGCAGATAGATACTTCGAACATCGCCGCTATGGAAGAGGCTTTACGCCGATATAACGGAAAGGCCATGATAAATTCCGTTAATGGCAAGCGAGAAAGTATGGAAGCGATTTTTCCGCTTGTCAAAAAATACGGTGGATTGGTAGTTGCCCTAACCCTTGACGAGAACGGTATTCCTGACACCGCCCAGGGCAGAGTCAAAATCGCCGAAAACATACTAAAGGTTGCGAACAAATACGGAATAGATAAAAAGGACATCATTTTTGATACCCTTGCTATGACCATCAGTGCCGACAACCAAGCGGCTGTTGCAACTCTGTCTTCGCTTAAAACTATAAAGAATGAGCTTGGTTGCCATACATCTCTCGGTGTTTCAAACATTTCTTTTGGGCTTCCTAACCGTGATGCAGTAAACGGTACATTCTTTGCACTTGCACTCCAAAACGGTCTTTCCGCCGCTATTATGAACCCTTATTCTGTGGATATGATGAAAACTTACTATGCCTACAGAGCACTCAAGGGTCTTGATGAAAACTGTGCCGAATATATCGGTTCGGCTGAATCATTTGTAGTTACAGTAACATCTGTGGCTGCCGCCGCACCAAAAACTACTGAGGAATATTCATCTGAACTTCAGCATGCAGTTATAAAAGGCTTCAAGGATAAGGCAGGGGAGTTGACAAAAAACTTACTTTCAAGTGTTGACCCGCTTGAAATAGTGAATAACGAAATTATCCCTGCGCTTAATATTGTAGGTGACGGATTTGAAAAGAAAACGGTCTATCTTCCTC
The DNA here is from genome assembly GCA_036308305.1 of Acutalibacteraceae bacterium. GTDB lineage: Bacteria > Bacillota > Clostridia > Oscillospirales > Acutalibacteraceae > RUG11462. Next base: position 4,282 of record JAXJVX010000138.1, read on the forward strand.
AGTTGCTTATGAGTGCTGAAGCTGCAAAAAGTGCTTTTGAGGTTATAAAAGCCTCTATGTCGGGCAAAGAAAAAGCTGGGACCAAGGGCGTAATTGTAATTGCTACCGTTTACGGTGATATTCATGACATAGGTAAAAATATAGTAAAGCTTTTGCTTGAAAACTACGGATTTGATGTTGTGGATCTAGGCAAAGATGTTCCGCCCGAAATAATTGCAAAGACAGCGATAAAACTTCGCGCACCGCTTGTAGGCTTAAGTGCGCTTATGACAACCACTGTTCCTGCAATGGAAGAAACAATTAAGCTTCTGCGGGAAAAAGCCCCTTGGTGCAAGATCGTGGTAGGCGGTGCAGTTTTAACTAAAGAATATGCCGATAAAATAGGTGCGGATAAATATGCAAAGGATGCGATGGAAAGTGTTCGTTATGCTGAAGAGATTATAAATGGAGGTAAAGAATAATGCTTATTTCTACAAGAGGCAGATACGCCTTGCGCGTATTGCTTGATCTCGCGGAACATCAGGACGATGGCTATATCGCAATGAAAAATGTAGCTGAACGCCAAGGGCTTTCACTTAAATATATCGAAAAAATTATGCCCGTGCTATCAAAGAATAATTATGTAGATGGTGTTCACGGCAAGGGTGGAGGCTACCGCTTGGCAAGAGAGCCGAAAGATTATAAAGTAGGCGATATTTTAAGACTTGCCGAAGGGGATCTCGCCCCCGTTACTTGCCTTCAATGCAATGCCGAAAAGTGTGATCGTGCTGATACCTGTCCTACGCTTCCTATGTGGACCGAGTTTTATAGCATAGTAAGCAATTATTTTGACGGTATCACATTAATTGATTTAATGAAATAAATTATCTGCTTAAAGACGTCGCAGCAATGTGTCGTACACTTAAGGACAGTTTCCGAAAGGTACGAGCATTGCGGGCAAGAGAATTGAGAGAAGTTTTGGCTTCTCTCTTTTTTCTTGCCCGTTTTCTTTTATATCCGTACATTCGACTATAACCCTTTCTTTAAGTACAATTATTGTAGAAACTTAAAGGAGGCAATTTTTATGGGAAAATTTATTGAAGAATATTATAATGAAATTGAAATTTCATATACCGCGGCAAAAGCCCATCCAAAATCCGCTTTTCAAATGCGAAATCGTGAAATGGTGGATCGAGCCGACCTCGTTATATGCTATATAGAAAACAAGGAAGGTGGCGCTTGGCAGACTATAAAATATGCAAAGGAAAAAGAGAAAAATATCATTAATCTTGCAGAATATATGAATATATAGGAAAAGCCTGTAACTCGTGAAAGTTACAGGCTTTCTTATGTAGAGGGGGTTTGAGGAGGATTAATAATTTTCAGCGTGAACCTCGAAATAGCTTTGAGGATGGTTGCAGGTGGGACATACATCGGGGGCATTTGTGCCGGTTACGATGTGACCGCAGTTGCGGCATTCCCAAACCTTAACTTCGCTCTTTGCGAATACAGCAGCCATCTCCACGTTCTTGAGGAGAGCGCGATATCTTTCTTCGTGATGCTTTTCAATTGCAGCAACGAGACGGAATTTCTC
>JAXJVX010000139.1:0-4749 GCA_036308305.1 Acutalibacteraceae bacterium
ATTATAAATATACATTAAATAATAGAACAAAAGCAGTTGATTAATTTTAACATATGTGGTATAATACAAATCATATATGCAGAAAATTTTATCTTGCATTATGAAACGGAGAAAGCAATGATTATACTTGGTCTTGATCCCGGATATGCCATAGTTGGCTACGGCGTTTTGGAATATCGAAACAATAGCTTTACAGTTATTGATTTTGGAGCTATTACAACCGAAAAGGATCTTGAATTTTGTGAGCGTCTTGAGCAGATATACGATGGTATGGAGTATCTTTTCAATAAATATAAACCACAGGCAATGGCGGTCGAAAAACTGTTTTTCAACACTAATACCACAACTGCTATAGGCGTGGCTCAGGCAAGGGGATGTTGCTTGCTTGCTTCAAAAAAGGCTAATGTACCGGTATATGAATATACACCGCTCCAGGTCAAGCAATCAGTTACAGGCTACGGAAGAGCTGAAAAAAAGCAGGTCATGGAAATGACAAGGATAATGCTGGGTCTGGATCATATTCCGAAGCCTGATGATGCTGCGGATGCACTTGCTATCGCAATATGTCACGGACATAGCAGCGGTTCTTCGTTAAATAGTCAGTTAAGAAAACTTGGGATAAAATAGTTTACATAAAAGAACGGAGAAATCTATATGCTCTATTCACTTCGCGGAAAGCTTATTTATACTGATCCGACTACTGCTGTAATTGAATGCGGTGGTGTTGGTTATAAATGTACTGTCACACATAACACGCTTGGAACACTGCCGGAGCTCGGTAGTGAAACGATGCTGTATACATATATGAATGTGCGTGAGGATGCAGTGGATCTGTTTGGTTTTGCTACTATTGAAGAACAGCATGCATTCTTACTGCTTACCTCTGTAAATGGCGTCGGTCCTAAAGCGGCGATTTCGATTTTGTCTGAGCTTACTTTTTCAAAGCTTGCGCTTGCTGTTTCAGGCGGTGACTCAAAAACCATCACAAAAGCGCAGGGTGTAGGTCCAAAGCTTGCTCAAAGGATAGTGCTTGAGCTTAAAGATAAGTTTAAGGGGGCAGATATCAGCGATATAGCTGAAGAAATTGATATAAGTCCTGCATCATCCAATGCTCGTGATGAAGCATGTGCCGCCCTTTTAACGCTTGGATATTCACAGTCAGAGGCAAGAGCAGCACTTGCAAAAACAGATATAAATCTATCGGTCGAACAGATGATAACCGCTGCTTTAAAACATTTGTTTTAATAAATTATAAGGAGAATATATTTTGGACGAGTTCGATTTTGAAAACCGAATAGTTTCTACCGAATTTTCGGCAGAGGACAGTGAAACAGAAATATCTCTGCGTCCGAAAAATCTCGGTGAATATATTGGTCAGCAAAAGGTAAAAGAAAATCTTTCTATCTATATGGAAGCGGCAAAAAACAGGGGTGATACTCTTGACCATTGCTTGCTTTACGGACCTCCGGGTCTCGGCAAGACAACTCTTGCTGGTATTATTGCGAATGAAATGGGTGTAAATCTCCGTATAACGAGCGGTCCTGCGATTGAAAAGCCGGGCGACCTCGCTGCATTACTCACTAATCTGCAACGTGGTGATGTGCTTTTTATTGATGAGATACACCGTCTTTCAAGAGCTGTTGAGGAAATTCTCTATCCTGCAATGGAGGACTACAGTCTTGATATAATCATTGGCAAAGGCCCGTCGGCTCGTTCGATAAGACTTGATCTGCAAAAGTTCACGCTTGTCGGCGCAACTACCCGTTCGGGTCAGCTTACAGCACCGCTTCGTGACAGATTTGGTGTGCTTCTTCGATTAGAACTATATTCACCTGAGGATCTTGCGCAGATAATTATGCGCTCAGCAGGAATACTTGGTGTTAAGATAACATCGGATGGTGCTTTGGAAATTGCCTCGCGTTCAAGGGGTACGCCGAGAATTGCAAATCGACTGCTTAAGCGTGTGCGCGATGTTGCAGAGGTGCAGTATAATGGCATTATTGATGAGAGTGTCGCTATCAATGCCCTTACTCGCTTTGAGATCGATGAGCTTGGTCTTGATGATTTTGATCGCAGAATGTTAAATACTATTATTACAACATACAACGGCGGACCTGTCGGACTTGAGACGCTTGCTGCTGCTATGAATGAAGAAGCAGTAACTATCGAGGATGTTTATGAACCGTATCTTATGCAGATTGGTTTTTTGTCGAGGACATCAAGAGGAAGATGCGTTACTCCAGCTGCATATGAGCATTTAGGTATTAAAAACAATGGCGCTGATGCACAACTTTCTTTTTAAATAAGGGGGATAAACATGGGTAGACTTTTCGGTACTGACGGTGCACGTGGTATTGCAAATACCGAGCTGACCGCAGAAATAGCAATGAATATAGGAAGAGCAGCGGCTCTTGTTCTTTCAAAACATACATTCTCGCATCCAAGAGTTCTTATCGGAATGGACACACGCATTTCCGGTGATATGTTGAAGGCTGCTGTATGTGCAGGACTTTGTTCTGTCGGTGCAGATGCCGTTGTAGTAGGTGTTTTACCTACGCCTGCCACAGCATATCTCATATCTAAATGTGGATGTGATGCAGGCGTAATGATAAGTGCATCACACAATCCATGTGAGTATAACGGTATTAAACTTTTTGATAAGGACGGTTACAAGCTGCCTGATGCACTTGAAGAAGAAATAGAACGGCTAGTACTTGATACACCTGAACTGCTTCCTTCGCCTACACACGGTGAACTAGGCAGAATTATTGAGGATAATAACGCTGTAAAGCTTTATATTGAACATATTAAGTCAACTATTGATGTTGATTTGAGCGGTATGAAGATCGCTTTTGACTGTGCCAATGGATCATCAAGCGTTACTGCGTACGATATTTTCTCGTCTCTCGGCGCTGATTGCCTTATGTTATCACATGAGCCGGACGGTATAAATATAAATAATAATTGCGGATCAACTCATATGGATAACCTCATCACATATGTTAAAGAAAATGGCTGTGATGCAGGATTTGCTTTTGATGGCGATGCTGATCGTTGCCTTGCGGTTGATGAAAACGGCGAGCTTATTGACGGAGATCGCCTTATAGCCATTGCTGCGTCGGATATGAAGTCACAAGGCAGACTAAATAACAATACTGCTGTTATGACGGTAATGTCTAATATAGGCTTCTTTAAATTCGCAGAAAAAAACGGTATTCATGTAACTGCCACAAAGGTTGGTGACAGATATGTTCTTGAGGAAATGAAGCGCTCCGGCTGTAATATCGGCGGAGAAAATTCGGGCCATATTATATTTCTCGACTATGCATCGACCGGTGACGGTCAGCTCTCAGCGTTACAGATACTAGGCATAATGAAACGAAGCGGAAGAACACTTTCACAACTTGCATCTTGTATGGAGGTATATCCTCAGATACTTGTTAATATCAAAACAACAAATGAAGTAAGAAACACATATGCAGAAAGCAAGGATGTTGCGGATGCCATCGCAGATGTTGAGAAGAAACTGGGTACAAACGGCAGAGTTTTGGTTCGTGCATCCGGCACAGAGCCTCTTGTGCGTGTAATGCTTGAGGGTAAGGATATTGGTGAGATTACCGAGCTCGCAGAATATATTGCTGATAAAATAAGGAATTTATAATTTATGAGATGTACCGATAAATGGAAGGATTATGAGTTGCTAGATGCATCTTGCGGTGAGCGTCTTGAACGATGGGGAAATGTTATCCTTATTCGTCCGGATCCGCAGGCTGTATTCAAAACTGAACGAAAAAATCCTCTCTGGAAAAAGGCTCACGCAAGATATATCCGTTCTAATACAGGCGGCGGCAGATGGCAGATATATCAGAATGTTCCCGATGTGTGGACTATTTGCTATGGTGAACTTAAATTTAATTTAAAGCCGATGGGTTTTAAACATACAGGTCTTTTTCCGGAGCAGGCGGTCAATTGGGACTATATGTCAGATATAATAAAAAATTCTGATAGACAGCTTAAAGTACTTAATCTGTTTGCATATACCGGTGGTGCTACTCTTGCTTGTCTTAATGCAGGAGCAGCGGTAACACATGTTGATGCTTCAAAAGGTATGGTAGCATGGGCAAAGGATAATGCTATTACAGCGGGTCTTGATAAGTGTCCTGTTCGATGGCTTGTTGATGATTGCATAAAATTTGTCGAAAGGGAGATAAGGCGAGGCAACAAATATGACGGTATAATTATGGACCCGCCTTCCTACGGTAGAGGTCCTAATAAAGAGGTCTGGAAGCTTGAAGATGAAATATATGATTTTGTTGAAAAGTGTACCTCTATAATGTCTGATGATGCAAAGTTCATGATGATTAATTCATATACCGCTGGGATTTCGCCATCGGTGATGGAATATATTTTGAGCATTTCCGTAAAAGATAAGTTTGGCGGATATGTTCAAAGTGACGAGATCGGTCTTAATGTGACCGAAACCGGTATGCCGCTTGCTTGCGGCGGTACGGCAATTTGGAGGGGGAAGAATAGTTGAAGGACAGCATAATTGAAATTGATAATATATCCTTTTCCTATGATTCGGATGATGACAACGAAGTCAATATTTTATCTGACTTTTCCCTCGAAATCGAGCGTGGCTCATTCGTAGCAATATTGGGTCATAACGGTTCAGGCAAATCCACTCTTGCAAAGCTGATGAATGGACTGAATATTCCGCAGTCAGGCAAGATAACTGTTGACGGATTG
>JAXJVX010000140.1:0-5127 GCA_036308305.1 Acutalibacteraceae bacterium
CAATCCGTATATAATGACAGATCCGGCAATAGAAAACATTTTTGAGCCAATACCGAGCACTTGACCTTCTGCTTTGAATTCTATTGACGGAGATGACATAGCATTTGCAAAACCGGTGATAGGTACAAGCGTACCTGCACCTGCAAATGAAGCGATTTTTTGATATATATTCATTGCCGTAAGTATAATTGAAATGCCCACAAGAGTTATTGATACTGCGGAAGAAGCTTTTGTTGTTTCTAGCCCTAGATAAATATAAAGGTCATTTAATGCTTGTCCGAGAACGCAAATCAATCCTCCTACCCAGAATGCATTTATGCAGTCTTTAACTACTGAAGAATTCGGAGATGCCTTTTTAACCATATTTAAATATTCTCTGTTTGTCATAATCTTCATTCCTTTCGTGAATTATTATTGGCATAATTTTTTCTGTTTATGAAAAAATATTTATAAACGGAGGAAGACATTATGATTATACGTGCAGAAAATTTATATAAAAAATATAAAGTAGGGAAATGCGAGGTTAATGCGCTTTGTGATGTAAGTTTTTGTGCTGACAAAGGAGAGTTCGTAGCGATAATCGGCTCATCAGGCTCCGGAAAATCAACTCTTATGAATATTCTTGGCTGCCTTGATAAGCCAGATGAAGGAAAATACTATATTGATGGATTTGATACTTCTGTATTATCCCAGAACAAGCTTTCCAAAATACGTTCAAAAAAGATTGGATTTATATTTCAAAGATTCAATCTTATACCGACTCTGACAGCACTTCAAAATGTGGAACTTCCAATGATGTATCTTTCAATTGATAGGAACAGACGAAGAAATCTTGCGCTTTCAGCACTTGAAAGGGTAGGGTTAAAGGAACGTGCTCAGCATACGCCGGGTGAACTTTCAGGCGGTCAGCAGCAAAGAGTAGCGGTAGCCAGGGCACTTGTCACAGATGCAGATATTCTGCTTTGTGATGAACCAACAGGAAACCTTGATTCTGCATCAGGTAAAGATGTTATGAATCTTATAAAAGAGTGTAATGATATCGGTAAGACAGTTATTTTAATTACACATGATCATAAAATGGCAGCATTTGCACACAGAGCGGTAACCATTAATGATGGAAAAGTAATTGACAACCGAACAAATGTTGTTGTATAATGTATAAAAGAAAGGCGGTCGAGGTTTATGTTAACTAACAACCAGCAAAGAGTATTTGATTTTTTAAAAGAGAGCATTGCAAGCTCTGTTGTTCCGACCGTTCGAGAGATATGCAATGCTACGGGGATTCGTTCAACATCATCCGTTCATGCTATTTTAAATAAGCTTGAGGAATTAAATTTAATAGAGCGTGACTCGAAAAGTGCACGCTCTATACATATTGCTGGGGTTAGGGGAGCAGTTCAGGTGCCAGTTCTCGGCAGAGTGCAGGCAGGAATGCCGGTTCTTGCAGTTGAACAGATAGAGGAGTATATTCCGTTCTTGCCCGAAAGTTATTCTTCAGATAAAGAATATTTTGCGCTTCATGTTCGTGGTGAGAGCATGAAGGATGCAGCTATTCTTGATGGTGATCTTGTTGTTTGCGAGAAAACAAGCATTGCCAGAGAAGGCGAAATAGTAGTTGCGCTTATTGATGATGAAGCGACTGTAAAGCGTTTTTACAGAGAGGGCTACGGATTTCGGCTTCAACCTGAAAACGATGATTTTTCACCAATTTATACAAGCGAGCTTGAGATTTTAGGAAAAGTTGTTGCTTGCATACGTACATATTATTAAGAAAACGTTTTAACAAGCATTTCAGCCAGTAGCTCTGCTGAATATTTTGCTTCTTCCAATGTATTTGCTTCGCTGCCCATTTCTATAAGTAATGAGCAGTGTTTTAAATCTTGATTGTATAGTTTTTGTGCGAAAAACAACGGTCTTGCAAGCAATGGATATGTCGTTTCAAAGCTTTGTTGAAGTCGCAGACCAAATCTAAGATTTTCTATCCAATCAGGGAAATCGGTTACAGGACCTGCCTCGCATCCGCTTATTATCATTATTTGTGCTGCTTTCTTGCCATTTACAGTAACAGTAGGCTTTAGCTTACTGTTATCATCATACGTGATGCTGTCACGGTGTATGTCGAGAACGATTTGTATTGAAGGGTATTTTTCAAGATACTCTTTTATTGTTTCTCTGCTTCTGTCATAAGATCCGGTATATGCATCTTTGTCGTGTAGTGTTTCGGATTGTATTGTAATTATGCCGACTTCATTAAGCTTATCTTTCAACACTTTTCCCACTGCAACTACGTTTTTGGTTTTGTCAGTCGTTCGTGTCGGCCAGTCGTCACTATATGTTGCTGAATCTGATGGATAGTAACATTCGGTAGCATGTGTGTGCACTATAAGAACTTGTGGGGCTGCATTTAGTTCAATATCACAGTCTGGCTCAATGGATAGTTGATCCTTAATGCTTACCTCTACTCCTGTGGCGTTTCTTATATATACACCGTTGTAGTTGTCCGTTGCGCCGGATCGACCTACAGTTTGTGTTATGATTTTGCCTGCAGCATTTGATGCTGCAACTGCTGTTATGGGAACGGTACACGCCTCATATGTCATAACTTCGCCTGCTTGTGATGATGTTGTCGTTGGTGTCGTTGCCATTGTCGTGGATTGTTCTGATGTAACAGCAACAGTTGTGTTTGCTTCTGCGGATATATCACTTGCTTGTTCGATTTCACTATCTATTGCTGCTTCGGGTATGACTGCTGCTGCACAGATAGCACCAATGCTATCGGCTAGAATTACTGTTGGTTTTTGTAAATATGATGACTGTGTTATAAGTATTAATACAAGAATGACAGGTAGAGCTATTTTTATTAGTTTTCTCAAATTAGAAATTCTTTTCTTTCTCAATATTAAAACCGTCCTTTCACTTGAATATATGACGGAATGAATATAATCTATGACTTTGGTGGTGAATTTATGTCAACTAAAATCATATCAAAAGAAGAAGTATTTTCATCTTTTACAAAACGCAATGAAGATACTCATAAATATGATTTCGGGCGTGCGTTGCTGATAGTCGGCAGTGAGTATATGACAGGCGCTGCAGTATTTGCTGCAAAGGGATGTATTTCATCGGGAATAGGTCTTTGCGAGGTTTTGACACCGGCAGCATCACACCGGATAATTGCTTCGCATGTATGCGAGCCTATTTATACGGTTATTAATAAAAATGATTTAAGAAATCAGTATCAGAAGATAAAAAAATCAATTAAGAAGGCTGATGTTATCGTTATTGGTTGCGGATGTGGAGCAAATGAATATACTGACTTTTTATTAAATGCCGTTCTTGAAAATAGCAAAGTCCCTGTAATAATTGATGCTGACGGCATAAATTGCCTTGCACGGAATATAGATTTATTAAAGCAGAAAAATTGCGAGGTAATTTTAACGCCGCATAGCGGCGAAATGTCACGTCTTACGCATTTAAGCAGTGAGTATATTAATTGTAATAGAGAAAAAGTTGCTGTTGAATTTAGTAAAACATACGGTGTTACCGTTGTTCTGAAAGGTCATAATACTGTTATCAGCTATGTTGATGATGTTTATGTTAATCCTACCGGGAATTCCGGTATGGCGACCGGAGGTAGTGGTGATCTGCTTTGTGGAATAATGGCGGCTAGAATTGCGCATTGCTATTCACTGAAAGATGCAATTAATTCGTCTGTGTATATTCATGGAATGTGCGGCGATATATCGGCAAAGAGATATTCTATGATCTCGACTACCCCAAGCACTATGCTTGAATGTTTACCCGAGATTTATCTTTCAATTGAGTCTGCATTATAGTATGCGGAGTTGATATGTTTTGAAAAAACTAATTTTTATCGGATTGATGATCTGCTTTACTTTTGCTTCTTGTGGCAATAAAAGTAAAACAATAGTTATCGATCCGATTTTTTCATGTTCGTTTTCAGCTGAGTATAATGATACATCTATCAAAGGGGATATCAATGTTTCCGACGATAATGTTAAAATAGTTATAACCGAGCCGGATGTTATTAAAGGCGTAACTTTAACTGCAAATAATAATCAGGTTTCACTTGAATATATGGGACTTACAAAAACATTCTCACAAGCTGATTATCCACAGATTGCTTTTATATCGAGCATAAAAGAAATAATTTCTGATGTATCAATGAATAAGCCGGAAGCAGCAGTTATTGAAAACGGATACGGTATTAACGGCTCATTCAATGGATATGAATATAATTTGATTATTGACAATGATCTGCTTATTTCAAAAATATATGTACCTTCTATTGACTTGTCTGTTGAATTATATGATTATAAATAGATAACAGATAGTAATTATCACTTTTTCTTGAATTTTATTTACATAGGTGGTAATATGCTTATAGAAAACCATTGTACAAAATTGTATATAGATTAAGTTCAGTCATTAACTTTTTTGGTAATATTGTTATGTAAAAGAGATATATGTTGGTATTGCGAAAATTAGACAATTAACGAAGTTGACATACAAAATTTCAATTAGTTTCTCTTTCAATATTTCATGTAGGTGATATTATGAGATCAAATTTAATTAATTTCTTAATAATACTTGTTGGTATTGTGTTAACGGTTATGCTCATATTTACTCCTATAAATGGATTTTTCTTTATTGTAAATGAGTTTTGGGGGTTCCCGTATGTCAGGAACAAACATATGTCGTATAGTAGTATAGGCAGTTCCTCTTTATACAATGTAAAGAATATTGATGTTGACAAATCAGGAAATATTTTTATAAGCAGCGGAAAGCATCTTTGTATATACGGTCGGCTCGGTGTTGGAAGAGGTCAGTTATATCTCCCTACATCTGATTATGCATTTAAAGTTGACGGAACTGTATTGACTGTAATAATGTAATAAGCAGTGATAAAAGGATTATCGATTCAGAAAACAAAGCGGGTACATATGAAATTGCTTACGAATTGACTTTCATACATGATTTGGAGTATGATGGTTCGACAGAAAATGCATTAACTGTGTTATATACAAAGGAGCACGAGCAAAGCTTTAAAGATTATTCAAAAGAAAACGGATTTGTAAATAAAACAGAAGTGACAAAAGACGGAAC
>JAXJVX010000141.1:0-2956 GCA_036308305.1 Acutalibacteraceae bacterium
ACCTTCTTTCAAACTCTTTTTTGCATCGAATAAATGCCATTTAACTGTGCCGGAGGGGATATTAAGCTTTTCAGCTATCTCGGAGATCTTCATTTTTTGATAGTAATGCATTATCACGATCTGCCGCTGAAGCTTTGACAGATATGCTATTTCTCGCCTCAGTAATTTGTAGCTTTCAGCCAATTCAAGATCATTTGTAAAATCGGTGCTGTCAGTCATAAAGCTTTCGTGTGTTATGCCGTCTAATGATATCTCCTGATGGTTGATCGCAACGCTTTTCACAAATGTGTTTTCAGCGATACGATATAGATATCCGTTAATGTTATGTATCCTGTCTGATTTTAATAGAGAAGAATAACATTCAAAGGTTATTTTAGCGGCAAGTTCCTCTGCTTTATCGATATTACAAGTCTTTTTAAGTGAAAAGCCGTAAAATTTGTCTATGTATTCGAGTATTATTTTATCGGCGGTCTGCTTATCCATTCTTTTTCCTCCTTTGCAGTTCAAATATATAGTGTAGATTTTTCAAAAAAGGTTGAAAAAATCCGACTTCAATTTTGAAGTCGGATTTTAAGTCAACAGTTACCGTTCCTCACGGAAATATGAAAGACCGAGAGATGCCGGAGGCTGATTTTCCTTTTTACTTCTTATACTTGTAAATACAAGAACAATGATAGTAACTATATATGGAAGCAGCTTAAACAACTCTTTGCCTGCAAAGCTTACACCAACAATGTAGCTGCTTGCAATATATAAAGCGCCGAAGATCACAGAGCCAAGTATCGCGACATTCGGTTTCCACACCGTAAAGATAACGAGTGCGATAGCAAGCCAACCGATATCATCAATACAATATTCCCAATTTCCGTGGAGGTAGTCCATAACAAAGGAAAGACCACCGAGACCGGCAATACCGCATCCAATGCACGTTGCCGAATAACGGTATAGTGATACATTTATACCTGCGGCATCAGCAGTAGCAGGATTTTCGCCCACCGCACGAAGATGGAGCCCTACCTTAGTTTTTGACATAACATAGGAGGAAACAATTGCGATTATAATTGCCAGATACACGAATACGCCGTGTGATAGAAACAGTTCACCAAACCAACCGAGGTCATCTGCAAAAGGAAGGGAAGCGGTGAAGTATTTACTGCCCTTGCTGAAGATGGTGCTTGCGCAATCGATCATATAATCAGAAATGCCAATACCCAGTGTAGTTATGGCAAGACCGGTAACGTTCTGATTGGTGCGAAGCGTTACGGTAAGGAAGCTGAATATAAGTCCCATAAATGCGCCACCTAAAAAGGTTGCTAAGATAGGGATCAAAACCGCTAAAAAAGGATTGATATTTGACTTAACAATGCTGAAATATACATATTCAGCATAACAGCCACAGGAGGCACCGACACACATTACACCCGGAAGACCAAGGTTTAGGTGTCCCGACTTTTCAGTAATGGTTTCTCCGGTAGAGCCCAAAAGGAAGGTCATACCAAGACGAATAGCACTGACAAGAAAAGCTAACATCAGTCATTCTCCTTTCCGCTGTTACGCATAACGATTTTATATTGAAGGAAGAATTCACAACCGATTATAAATAGCAAAATAATTCCGGTAACGATATCCGAGATGGCACTTGGCAGACGGAAATCGGTAGATACCTGCTGTGAACCTTTTTGTAGGAATACGATCAGGAAAGTGGTAAATACCATAAAGATCGGATTAAACTTGCCGAGCCACGAAACCATAATTGCGGTGAAGCCTCTGCCGCCGGCTGTATCTGCGTTGATAGTGTGATTTGTGCCGCCAACAAGCAAAAGTCCTGCAATACCGCAAATTGCACCGGATACCATGAGAGTTCTAATAATAACCTTCTTAACATTTATACCTACATACTTTGCGGTGTTTTCACTTTCACCTACAACAGATATCTCATATCCATGTTTGCTGTATTTAAGATATATATAAACTATTATTGTAATAACTGCAACAACGATTATGTTTAACAGATAAGCTTGTCCGCCGATAATCGGGAATCCATATTCCGGCATAGGTGTTAAAACGCCGGAGCCGTCTTTTACAAATACTTTGAGGAAATATGATACAAGCTGAATAGCAACATAATTCATCATAAGTGTAAAAAGCGTTTCATTTGTATTCCATAACGCTTTGAATATTGCGGGAATTACTGCCCATATCATACCTGCAATAATACTTGCTGCAACCATTACTATAAGTAAAAGCCACAAGGGGAGATGTTCTCCCAGGAACATCATGACCATTACTGTGGCCAGACCGCCGACAAGCACCTGACCTTCAGCGCCGATGTTCCAAAATCGCATCTTAAATGCAGGTGTTACCGCAAGCGCAACGCACAGAAGTATTGCCATGCCCTGCAAAAGATTCCATATTCGTCTCGGTGAGCCGAATACGCCGTTTATCATAGAGGCATATATTTCAATCGGGTTTTCTTTCGTGAGAAACATTATAACAACTCCGGATACTACAAGAGCTGAAATAATAGCAATTGCCCTTACAACGATTCCGAGATACCATTTTATCGGACCTCGTCCGCGTTTAACAATACGGAAAAGAGGAGTGTGATTAACCTTTGCCATTATTGCACCTCCTTTGAAATATCGCTGTCTTCATTGACAGATGTAGATTTTGTCATAAGAAAACCTATTTCCTCTTTTGTTGCGCTTCTGCCGTCAACTACACCGGTCACCTTACCTGAGTTGATAACAAGTATTCTGTCACAAAGCTCAATAAGTACATCAAGGTCTTCGCCTACGAATATAACAGCAACACCGTTTTCTTTTTGCTGATTTAAAAGATTGTAGATAGTGTAGGAGGCATTAATATCAAGTCCTCGTACAGGGTAAGCCGCCATAAATACAGACGGTGCGGCGGCTATTTCACGACCGACAAGTATTTTCTGAACATTACCGCC
>JAXJVX010000142.1:0-6210 GCA_036308305.1 Acutalibacteraceae bacterium
ATAAAAATCCTGAACCTGTTGCGGACGCAAGCCCTGCTCCTTTAAAAATAATGCAAGTTCAATAGCTGATTTCAGGTCTGCACCCGGATGTGAGGACATAAGATACGGTACTAAATACTGCTCCTTGCCCTTTTTCTTGGTTATTTTGAAGAATTCCTCACGAAACGCCTTGTATGCTGATATATACGGCTTGCCCATCAGTTCCAATACCGATGCCGAGCAATGCTCCGGTGCCACCTTTAGCTGACCGCTGATGTGATGCTCAACAAGCTCATCAAAAAATTCTCTGTCATTATCCAACATGAGATAATCAAAGCGGATACCCGAACGGATAAACACCTTTTTTATTCCTTTAATTTTCCGCATTTTGCGAAGTATCGAAAGATATTCCGAGTGGTCTACATCAAGATTTTTGCAGGGTTGCGGTGCAAGACAACGCTTGTTTTTACACATACCGGAACGCAGCTGCTTAGCACATGAACTGTGGCGGAAGTTTGCGGTAGGTCCGCCGACATCGTGAATATAGCCCTTAAAATCAGGCAGCTTTGTCAAAAGCTCTGCTTCCTTTAACACCGACTGTTCACTTCTTGATGTTACACTTCTTCCCTGATGAAAACTTAACGCACAAAAATTGCAGGCAGAAAAGCAGCCTCGGTTATGTGTTATAGAAAAACGCACCTCATTTATTGCAGGAACACCGCCATATTTTTCATACATCGGATGATAATTGCGCTCATAAGGCAGATCATAAACTCTGTCAAGCTGTTCGGTTGAAAGCGGCGGCATCGGCGGATTTTGCACAAGATACACGCCGCCGTGCTTTTGGATAATACGCTTGCCGCTGATGTGATCTTGCTCTTCAAGCTGAATACGGCAATCCTCGGCATAAGCCTTCTTGTTCTGACATTCCTTTTCATACGAATGCAACCGAATGCCACTTATGTTTTCATCGTTCGGCGCAATGTAGCAGGTACCCCGAACATCCGTAATAGTTGCTATTGCTTCACCGCTATACAACCTTTTTGCAATCTCTAATGTTTGGTTTTCACCCATACCGTAGCTGATAAGATCAGCTTTTGCATCAAGAAGCACAGACGGTTTTAATGAATCTGACCAATAATCATAATGTGCAAAGCGGCGCAAGCTTGCTTCAATTCCTCCTAAAATTATAGGACTGTCGGGATAAGTCCTTCTTATCATTCTTGAATATACTGTGAGCGCCCTGTCGGGGCGTCTTACCGGCCAATCCTTCGGTGCATACAGATCGTCGCTTCGCTTATGCTTTGCAACGGTGTAATTCAGCACCATTGAGTCGATAACGCCGCTCCCTACGAAAAAGCCGTATTTTGGCTTACCGTATTCACAAAAGCAATTAGCTTTAGTTGTGTCAGGTCGGGCGATAATACCTACCTTGTAGCCCTCTGCTTCAAGTATTCGGGCAATTATAGCCGTGCCGAAGCTGGGATGATCAACATAACAATCTCCCGTTACGACTACAAAATCAACGCTGTTCCAGCCACGATCTATGATATCCTGTTTACAGATCGGCATAAACATAAAAACAATTACTCCTCATCAAACGGTGCTTCGTCAGCGCCGTCATCCTCAATTAATTCCCCGGCTGAGACTTCAGCTGCATCGGGTGCACCAAGCTGCATTTCCATCCATTGCTGCTTTGTGATAAGTACCTTTCTCGGCTTTGCTCCCTCAAATGGACCGATAATGCCTCGATCATGCATTTCGTCAATAATGCGTGCGGCTCTTGCGTAGCCGAGCTTGAGCTTTCGTTGCAATAACGATGTGCTTGCCAATCCTGCCTCAACAACGACTTCGATAGCCTCGTTCAGACGCTCATCTCCGTCAGTCTCTCCCTCTGCCGCAACAGGTGCAGCTGCACCCTTACCTTTTTTGGTTTCTGTAGCCTGACGCTCGATCTCGGACATGACCTCTTCGTCGTATTCTGTCGGCTCTCCGTTCTGATTCTTGATAAACTCAACAACATCACGGATCTCCTCGTCTGACACATAAGCACCCTGGATACGAACAGGCTTTGGCAGACCCACCGGTGCATACAGCATATCACCGTTGCCGAGAAGTTTTTCTGCGCCGCCCTGATCGAGAATGATCTGCGAGTTGGTCTGGCTTGATACCATGAGCGCAATACGGCTCGGAATATTCGATTTGATAATACCGGTAAATATGTCGGCAGATGGACGCTGGGTAGCAATAACAAGGTGCATACCTGCAGCTCTTGCCTTTTGTGCGATACGGCAGACAGAGTCCTCAACCTCGTTACCTGCTACCATCATAAGATCAGCAAACTCGTCGATAACGATAACTATCTGCGGCATCGGGTTCAGATCATCTCTCGTTTTGCAAAGTTCATTGTAGGATTGCAGATTACGGACACCGTTTTGTGAAAGCAGCTTGTAGCGCTTATCCATTTCAACTACCGCCCAACCGAGCGCGCCTGCGGCTTTTCTCGGATCGGATACAACAGGAACAAGCAGATGCGGAATACCATTGTATGTATTGAATTCAACCTCTTTCGGGTCGATCATTACAAATTTGACTTCATCGGGGGTTGCGTTGTAAAGTATGCTCATAAGCATAGTATTAAGACATACCGATTTACCCGAACCGGTAGTACCTGCAACAAGCAGATGCGGCATTTTTGCAAGATTGCAAAGCTGTATAGAGCCTTGAATATCTCTTCCAAGTGCTACGGTAAGCTTTGATTTTGATGAAGTGAACTCCGGTGACTCAATGATATCACGCATACCGACCATAGTTTTGTTGGTATTAGGCACCTCAATACCTACTGCGGATTTTGAAGGAATCGCACTGATACGCACCTTATCGGCCTTTAACTGCAATGCAATATCATCAGAAAGATTGGTGATCTTGCTTATCTTGACACCAACGCTTGGTTGTACCTCATACCGTGTAACAGACGGGCCTCGGCTGTAACCGATAACTCTTGCCTCAACGCCAAATGAGCCGAGTATATTCACAAGTCGGTCACAGTTTGCACGAAGCTCCTCCTCGATGCTCTTTGCATTATTAATACTGGTTGCACGCAAAAGAGAAGTAGGCGGGTAACGGTATGATGAGGTAACCGATTCAATAACGACACCGTTTTTAGGCATATCGGCAGGAATTATCGGCTTTTCCCCCTCATTATCAATATCACGGGTAGGACGGTACTTCGGCTTGTCCTCTACCGGTGTGGGTGTAGGTTTCACAATTCGCTTTTTTGGTGTAGGAGGTATCTCAGTTACAGTATCCTCTTCTTCGGTGTTATCCTCCACAGATATATCGGCCGTTTCCCCATCTGCAAAAGGATTTTTATCTATACGTTTGCCGAAAGCCTCATCAGAACTATCGTTATATGCGGAAATGAGGCGCTTTCTCTTTTTGGCGATACCTGCACCCTTGTCATCCTCGAAAAACGGTGTATCCGACTGAACAGGATGTGCCGGTAAGTCCTCCGGTGCAACTTCATTTTCTTTTTCAAGCTCACGCTGGCGGCGCTTTTCCTCTGCTATCTCCTTTGCCTTTTTCAACGGTCTAGATGCAGTTGAAAGCAGATCACGCAGAGTCACACCTGCCGTTATAAGTGCAAGTGTGATTATTGCGATTATTACGATTATCTTTGCACCGCCTGCAAATGCAAGTGTTAAGGGATAACCGATAAGTCCTCCGATAACACCTCCTCCATGGAGTGCTACACCATCTGAATAAGCAGTGGATATGTATTTAAAGAATGAGTCCTCTGCTGCAGAATTTGTGAATATATCGACCGCTGCTATAATTAGCACGCAGAGAACAGTTGAAAGTATTACCTTGCTCTTTATCTTACCCTTTAAACGGTCAAATGCCATCATGACCGCTATAAGTCCCAACAATACAGGCAGAATAAAAGCACACACACCGAAAATGCCGAATAGGAAATCGTGCATCATTCTCCACAGATTTTCACCCTTGATAACAGTTATAAACATAAGCAGCACAGCGCTCATAAACAGAAGTATCGTAACAATAGCACTGTTAATGCCGGTGCTTTTTTCAATTTCCTTTGCCTTTTTTGTTGATTTAGCTTTAGTTTGTTTTTTGGTTTGCTTTTTAGCAGGCATTATTTTTCTCCTTATCAGAATTTATGTATATATGCAGAAAACTACTCGTTCTCTGCTTCGTCGATCATTTCTTTAAGCGCTGCAAGCGCATCGCCAAGCGAACCGATCTCATCAATAAGTCCGCATTTTACTGCTTCATCGCCGCCGAGCACCGTACCGATATCTGTGGCAAGCTCTGTTGTATTGTGCAACATCTTACGCAATGCCATTTCATCCACATCGGAGTTATCACATACGAATTTCACTATCCTATCCTGCATTTTTTCAAAATAGGAATAGGTCTGCGGTACACCAACCACAAGCCCGCTCATCCTTACAGGATGCACAGTCATTGTAGCGCTCGGTACTATAAACGATTTTTTGGCGCTCACCGCAAGCGGTACACCGATAGAATGTCCTCCGCCGAGCACAAGCGATACAACCGGCTTTTTCATGCCCGAAATAAGTTCAGCTATTGCAAGTCCTGCTTCAACATCACCGCCAACGGTGTTTAGTATCACAAGCAAGCCTTTAACAGAAGGCGTCTCCTCAATAGCAACAAGTTGAGGAATAACATGCTCATATTTGGTTGTCTTGTTGTTCTGCGGCAGAAGGTAATGCCCCTCTATCTGACCGATGATCGTCAGACAATGTATGGGACTATCCTCCCCTGCGGTGACAGATCCAAAGTCCTTAATACCATCGGCTCTTTCACTGCTGTCATCATTATTCTCGTCACCCGCTTCGGGAGGTAAAATGAAATCATCTTTACAAATCATAAACACAAATCCTTTTCGTTTTTTATTTATGATTTGCCGAAAATCTCTAATTATAATTAGTATAACACATCAATGCTCATATTTCCACATTATTTTTATTACAAAACCACTTTAATTTTTAAAGGTATTATGTTATAATTGTTTCATAATTGATATGGAGGAGATACCGTTGAAAAAGTTATACGGCATTATTATGTGCATAGTTGTTGTTTTATGTGCTGTAGGTGTGCTGGTATATGCTGCTGACATAAACAACAAGATCAAGACAGATTATGATGAATATTCAAAAGAGATCGCTGCAATGCAAAGCACTATCTCTTCACAGCAAAGTGTTATTGACACGCAGGCTGAAGAAATAGCCGAAAATGAGAAGGAGCTTGCGCAGTATAAAACACAAATATCATCTTTGAGCAGCGAAGTGAAGGCCTTGCAGACAAAGGTGAATGAATTAAATAAATAAATTTCGGAGGTAAGAGAAAAATGGTTATCATATCAAGTGACAGCACCTGTGATCTTTCACCGGAGCTTATTGAAAAGTACAACATAAAGATCAAGCCGCTTTATGTCGTTTCAGACGAGCGCAGTTATGTTGACGGTGTGGATATTACTGCACGTGAGGTACTTGAATATCAGAAAAGGACCGGCAAGCTTCTTAAAACCAGTGCGCTGAATGTTGCAGATCTTGAGGATATGTTTGATGAATATGGAATCGAAAATGAGATAGTGCATTTTTCTATCAGTTCGGCTATGAGTTCTACTTATCAGAACAGCGTTGTAGCATCGGAGGGAAGAAATGCTTACTGCATCGACTCGCAGAATCTTTCTACCGGAATCGGTCTTATGGTACTTAAAGCGTGCGATCTTCGTGACGAAGGTAAGTCTGCTAAAGAAATAGCAGAATACATAGAAGATATGAAAAAGAGGGTTGACGCATCCTTTGTGCTTGATACTCTTGAATATCTGCACAAGGGTGGCAGATGCTCCGCAATTGCGGCACTCGGCGCAAATCTTCTCAAATTGAAGCCGTGTATTGAAGTTAAAAACGGATCTATGGGTGTAGGCAAAAAATACAGAGGTCAGCTTGAAAAATGTATCACCGCATATGTTAAAGACAGACTTGCTAATGCCGACACAGTTGAAAAAGGAAGAATTTTCGTTACTCACACCTGTGATGATGCTCATATGCAAATGGTTGAGGACACAGTAAAGCTTACAAAAGAGCTGATGCCGGATTGCGAAGTGCTTACAACTACCGCAGGTTGTACAGTAAGCGTGCATTGCGGGCCTAACACGCTCGGCATTTTGTTTGTAAGAAC
>JAXJVX010000143.1:0-3063 GCA_036308305.1 Acutalibacteraceae bacterium
CTTCTACTGCTCTGTAGTCATTTTCAGTTTCTAAACGTATCGTCAAATTGTTCATTTTTAAATCCTTTCATAAATCGTGACGCTCAAAATACGGTAGGATTGCGAGAATGTATTTGCAAACCTCCCGTTTACATTACACTCTCCGTTGTTCTGATTGTCTTTTTCAAAAAGCAATCTCCTTTAATAAAAATTTTTATAATCACGCCAGAAGGCAGGATTATCTTAATTGGATTTTGATATATTACATCCGTTTTTGAAAAACAAACATTCCATCTCCACCATCCCCAATGAATTCTTCCGTATCATTAGGGTCTGGATTATGTTCGTTCAGAAATTCTACAATATGAAATCCGCATTTGTTTATACAAACAACTATAATATACTAAATATATTACTTCAATGTTATATATACTATATTATAAGCTAAACTTACGCTCATCTGAAAATTATTCTCTTTTCTGAGTCAAATTCACATTCATGCTGTGTTACACCGAAAACCTCTTCTATCGTTCTGCTTTTAAGTATATCCTCCGTTTTTCCGAATTTCTTGACCTTACCTTCATCCAAAAGAAGAATATTATCAGCAATTTCCACCGCTGCTGAAAGATTATGCATAACCACAAGAAGAGTTTTCTTATGCTTTTCTTTAAGCTCAAGGATAAGCGACATAAAAGTCTTTTCCGCTTGTACATCCATATAAGTGGTTGGCTCATCAAGTGCAATAACACGTGTATTCTGAGATATTACCATAGCAATATAGGCCTTTTGCCTTTCACCACCGGAAATCTCAGTAAGCTTTTTGTGGCGTATATCTGTGATTCCTGCATTTTCAATTGCTTTTTCAATCTGCTCTTTATCTTTTTGCGAAAGCCTTTTACCTATATCTGTATATGGATTTCGTCCCATTTCCACAAGCTTTTCCACCGTTATAGGTACCGCAGGAAGAGTCTGCGGAAGAAGCGAAACCAATCTTGACCTTTGTTTTAAGCTCATTAAAGATATATCATCGTCAGAAAAGAAAATAGAACCTTTATATTTGCTTTCTCCCGTAAGACAAGAAATAAGTGTTGATTTACCGCTTGCATTTTTGCCGATTATTGCCGTAATTGTGTGAGGCTTAACCGAGAAGCTTACATCTTGCAGAATCTCTTTTTTATTTTTACTTACACTTAAGCTTTTAAATTCAAGCATTTTTACCCCTCCTTATAACAATATAAAGAAGAAACGGTGCACCGACAAAAGCCATAACAACACCTACGGGAATCTCTGACGGAGCAAACAGCGTTCTGCCGATAAGGTCTGCAGTAACAACTAAAATTCCGCCTGTTATTACTGACACCTTAAGCATTTCACTTACACTTCCGTCGGTGATTTTTCTTGCTATATGAGGTACAACAAGCCCTACAAAGCCAAGCAGTCCCGCAAAGGATACTGCAGAAGCCGCCGAAAGTCCTGCTACTGCAAGGCAGGCCACACGAAGAAGCTTGACATTGACACCCAATGAATTGGCAAGGCTGTCACCAAGGCACATAATATCAATTTTCTTTGAAAACACAAGAGCTACTGTCACACAAAAAGCAACAGCAAGCGTGGGTAAAATCAGCTCATTTATTTCTGCACCTGCAACACCGCCAACTGAAAAGAAGTTGTAATCCATAAGCACATCGGGGTTGAGATATGTAAGAAAAGATATTCCGGCATTGAGTACAGCTGTTATTGCCACGCCGCAAAGAATAAGGGTTGTTTTTGAAAAATGTCCCTTTGATGCTGCAAAAAGAATAAACAGTGTCGTCAGAAAAGCACCTGCAAAAGCCGCAAAAGGTCTTAAATAAACCGTCTGAGGTGCAAAAAAAAGCATAAGAATCACAAAAAATCCTGCGCCGGCGTTCACACCGATAATGTTCGGTGAAGCAAGCTCATTTCCTGTTACGCTCTGCAAAATTACGCCCGAAACAGAAAGACCTGCGCCTGCTATAATTGCCGCAAGAATTCTGGGTAATCTGAGAGTCAGCAAAATAATTCCCTCTGTTTCATAGCCCTGACGGTTAAAAAGACCGCCGAAGAATTCAGCATTTGTCATTTCTGCACTTCCGAAGCGCAAAGATAACAGACTTATAAAGAGCAAAATCAGCACAAGGCCAATTTTACCGTATGCTGATTTAGCATTTATTTTGTGGGTCATAAACATCACTCATTATTTAAAATTGATGAAATATATCTGTAGCTTTCAGCCCATCTGCCGCAAGGCTTATACTGAAACAGCTCTTTAGGAAGAAAGTACACTCTGCCGTTTTTCACAGCATCAAGAGAAGCATACTCTTTCTTAGCGAGAAGCTCCTGCATGTATGCCTTGCTATTATCATAATCGCCCATAACCGATACAAAAATATACTGCGGATTTTCTTTGAGTATCACTTCGGCACTGAGGTTATCAAGAAGCACCTCTGCCTTGTCGGCAATATTGATACATCCGAAATCCTCGAGAATTTTTGCCGCAAAGTTATCATCTGCCTTTTTGGCCTTTGCAGAGCTATAGGAAGATCCGGAGCGTACAAAGAGAATTTTCGGGTTATTTTCTCTTTTTCCGCCACTGATTATTTTATCACTTTCACTTTTTGCATTTTCACCGAATTGTTCATAATTCTCGGTTTTGCCTGTTATTTTTGTAAAAGTTCTGAGAATAGTGAGATAATCCTCAAAGGTGTCCATTCTAAGCATCGCAACGGGGATTTTCGCTTTTTTAAGAGCAGAAGCAACATCACGGTGAGATGCTATATCAGCCGAACAAATTACAAAATCAGGCTCAAGAGATATGAGTTTTTCTGTGTCGACTGTTTTACCTGCACCCTTATCTACAAGCTCTGTCTCCTCTTTCACAAGACCTCTTTCAACACTTTCACCCACAGTTACATAAACCTCACCGCCTGCTTCAATCCAACATTCAGCAAGCGACGAAAAAAGAACTGCCGTTTTCTGCGGTTTATGGGAAAGCTCAACAATTTCACCTTCACTATCGGTAAAGGTGAAATATTCTCCACTGCTCTCAGGTTTGTTTGTTTCAAC
>JAXJVX010000144.1:0-4207 GCA_036308305.1 Acutalibacteraceae bacterium
ACTTATACCAGAACGGTACGTGCGAAAGAATTATAACATCCTTATCGGTATTTAGTGCTGTTTCTTTTAGCCAGTTAAGCTGTTTTTTGCCAAAACCCCATAACGGTGTCGGCATATCAGCCTCAATGTCTGAATCATACGGCAGTGACAGAATTACAAGTCTTGTATTTGCCTCTCTATAGTCGATATAATAATAGCAACCCTCATCACCGTATACTGCCATTGTGTTGCCGTATTTACCTTTTGTTATCTCGTTCCAGAAATCAGGGTTGAAAAAGTCTGTGCCCGGTGCATCGTGGTTTCCGTTGACGTTTATTACCGGATGCTTTACAGCATCATATACGGCTGTAAATACTCTTTCAAAACGAGCTTTCAGCTCCTCATTTGATATATGTATATCACGTCCGAGCATACCGAAGTTATCACCAAGGTTTATAACTGCCTTATAGTCAAGCTTTTCAGTTATAAGCTTTAGTGCGGGTATAAGTCTATCCATATACTCATCGTCAATATCCTTTGTATGCAAATCAGTAAATATAGGAAACACAAGCGAGTCTTCAGCTCTCATGGCGTTTATTTTTTCTACTGCCTCATCCACCGATGCACTCATTTTATCTATATAATTATCCATTTCAATTTACTCCTTATATCTCTACCATATTATCGTGGAGCGTATCAAGCCCTTCTGCATACAGATGTGATATATCCGAAAAGCACAGGCATTTCGGGGCTGTGAATCCGTTTTCGTTGTTCTTGAACTCAACGACCGTTACACTTGTGTGCGTGTTATGGAACGATGCCCACATTATATGAAGCGGTATATGCAAAAGCGACGAAAGCCACGCTTTTGAAAATGCAGTATGGCAGAACAGAGCAACCTTTTCTTCATTCTTGCGCAATATGCGATACACTCCGTTCTCCTCTTTATAGCCAAGTCTTTCAAGAAATTCGTTTCCGCTTTCCTCTATGTATTTTACTATCGGTTCCATATGTGCTTCGCTTAATCCTGCACATTCATACGCTCTCTCGTATGGAAGATTTATATTGCCGTTTTCACGGTAGTATGTGTTCTGTACATCAGTGATAGATTTCAGTTTACCGTCAGGGAACGGTGTCAATCTCTCGTCCTCAATTTCGTGCGTCCAGTCCTCTATGGTTTTAGGAAGTCCCAGCAACCTGCACGCAGGCTCTGCAGTTTCCTGTGCACGTCCCATGGGTGATGAGAAAATCCTGTCTATCTTCGCCTTGTACATTCTCTTTCCCACCGCCTCTGCCTGAAGCTTTCCACGCTCGGTAAGCGTGTCGGTAGTATAGTCCGGATCACCGTGTCTTATTATGTATAACAGCATTTTTTACCTCTTTTCTTTTACCGTTTCCCCGATAAGCTTATCGTCCTTTTCGAGAACGAAGAGAAGTTCAGGAATAAATCTGAACAATATTTTCTTGTTTTCGCCACTTTTCACCCATATTATATACACTTTCAGTATACCACAGAACATCGCTAAATGCAAGCAAAAAAGGGTGCATAGCACCCTCTTATTTTGATTTTATTCAATTCTTTTGTGTATCGGCATATTTTTGAATGGTAAGCGTGTCACGCATTGATTTAAAAACCTCATCCATCGGAAGAATCACATCATCTTCGCCTTGTACCATACGATAAAAATCCGCAAGATACTCGTGCTTAAATTCAGGAATTTCCACCTTCAGAGGTTTGGGATTACCTGAAATGTAACACTGCATTTCGTTATCGTGGAGATTAAAGTGTATTACGCCTTTTGTGCCCCATACATAAAAACTCCAGTAATATGGTAACCCGAACTCTATTCCGTCAGGAATAGCATACGATACATCTCCGATTACTCCGGCGCCATTGTCCATCGTTATCATAAGCTGTGCGCTGTCTTCAAAATTCGGATGCTCATATGCATACTTATTCCAGCATCTTGCACCGTTTACTGAACCCAGCTCAAGTGAAAGTGCATATTTAAGTATATCAATGCCATGGATAGCAATATCGGTTATAACTCCACCATGTCTGCCATCTTCATAATACCAGTCAGGTCTTCTTCCGTAGGCAAGCGGATGCTGACCACCAAATGTTACAGCATTTATTTCGCCAAGTACACCGCTTTCCGCAAGATTCTTGAGTGCGTTAACAGTCTTTTCAAAACGCATAGTAAACATAGCGCTTACTTTTTTACCTGTTTCTTTTGCAAGCCTTTCGATTTCATCAAGTTCTGAAAGCTTTGTGCATAATGGTTTATCAGCAATTACATGCTTACCTGCTAAAAGAGCTTTTATCGCCATACCGCCACGATCAGCAAAACAACCGCCAAGCACAACTGCGTCCACATCAGAATCGTTCAGAACGTCTTCATATGTGTTGTAATTACAAACGACACCACGCTGTTCTTCTGCACACTTTTTCGCCTTGGGATCAGCCTCAAATGCACCCATTATGTTGTATGACGGATTATTCTTGGCTTCGTTATAAAGCATATAAATGTGGTCATGCCTCAATCCTGCAAATGCAATATTCATATACTTATCTCCTCTACCCTCGGATATATCTGAAAAGCTGTGTCACTTTTAAACTTTATGCCAGAAAGTTATATATTTTTTCTATAAGGCTGACTGCTTTTTTACCCTCGTTTGCATCAATAAAAAGCTTTTCTGTGCCATTTATTGCACCGATAAAGTTGGATATCTGCTTTTTATGCGGGATATTAGACATAGCCATCGGATCTGATGCACTTTTAACATCATGTTCATCTGTTCTTTCTATAACCGTCTCACCGTTAAGGACAAGCTTTTCTATGCGGTTTTCCTTAATGATAACAGAACCGGTACTTCCCATAATTTCTATTTTTCTTTCATAGCCGGGGAATGAACAAGTTGAACCCTCGATAACACCCATAGCACCATTTTTAAATTCGACAAGCGCAACAGCAGTATCTTCGGTTTCTATTTTATGATACATTGTTTTCACTTTACCGTGGAGAAGCTTTGCTTCTCCCATGATATAAAGCAGAATATCAACACCGTGGATGCCCTGATTCATAAGAGCACCACCGCCGTCCATTGCAAGCGTTCCCTTCCACGGACTGCTTGAATAATAGTCCTCGTTACGCCAGTATTTCATATACAAATCACAGAATGAAACTGTACCGAAAGCGTTCTCCTCCACTAATTTTTTTACATAGCGGATATCATCCGAAAACCTAAGCTGCGATATAACAGAAAGAATACATTTACTTTTCTTACATGTTTCTATGATTTTGTCTGTTTCTTCAGCGGTAAATGTCATAGGCTTTTCAAGCACTACATGTTTTGAGTGATTAAGAGCATCAAGTGCATTCTCTGCATGAAAGCCGCTCGGCGTACAGATGCACACAGCATCAATACCCGGATCTTCAAGCATTTCCGAATAACTTGCGTATACTTTTATACCATATTTCTCGGAAAATGCCTTTGCATTTTCCGGGTTCGGTTCAAAAAGGCCTACAAGTTTTGCATTATCAATCTCATTTATTGCATCGGCGTGAAATGAAGCTATTGCTCCGCCACCAAGTATTCCGAAGTTAACTTTTTTAGCCATTGTTTTCACCCCCTGTTTACAGTTTGAGAATCCTTATTGCATTTTCGCGTACAAATTTCTTGTAATTTTCCTCTGAAATCGCACCTTCGCTACGCATTTTGTTAAGGAAATCATTAAATCCAAACATATGGTCATTGATAGTCGCACAAATGTCACATCCGTACATAAGTCTGTCTGAAAATTCTTCTATGAATTTTGCAGCATACTCCGGATCACGCATAAGAGCATTTGCACCACTGTGTGCTGACATATCTCCATAAAGATTCGGATACTCACGCATAAGTTCTATTATACGTCCCTCTTTGATTTTAGTTGTCGGAAAATCGTTACGCATATCTTCCGTAAGATCCGATGACATTTCTGCCCAGAACGGCTGTGAATGACCAAGAAGCTTAAGTTTCGGATGTTTTTTAAGCGCTCTTTCAAGTCCGGGCAGACCTATTTCATCAATCAAGCCATAGCATCCTCCCATCTGCGGTGCAATATGTATAATTACCGGCATATCAAGCTCTTCACAAGCTGAGAAAAGATTGTCAAGTCTGGGATCATCAAAATATACCTGCGAGGTTATCTCGCCTACACCTTTTGCACCCATTTCTTTACATG
>JAXJVX010000145.1:0-7496 GCA_036308305.1 Acutalibacteraceae bacterium
GTGTTTTTCAACCTCCTGCGGAGGATTTAACAGCTTGTCAATATATCTCTCGGTTTCTTCAACATTATATCCTTTTGCGATTATTTCGTTTAACACTTCATCCCGCTGATGTTCGCCCGAAAGTCGCAGCAACGCTCTTGCGTGACGCTCGGTAAGTTGCATATTGTCTATTCGCTCCCGCTGATGCTCACTTAGCCGTAAAAGACGAAGCTTGTTTGCTATAGATGATTGTGACATACCAAGTTTTTGAGCTGCTTCGTGTTGAGTGAGTCCGTATTCCGATATCAACTTATGTATGCCTGCCGCTTCGTCAAAGAATGAAAGATCACACCGTTGTATGTTTTCGATAAGCGCAATTATGCAGGAATTTTCATTGTCGGTATGGGTAACAACACAAGGCACCGTTTTGAGTTCAAGAATTTTCGCAGCCCTCAGCCGGCGCTCGCCTGATATCAGCTCGTAGCTCTTTTCTACCTTGCGTACGCAAAGCGGTTGTATTATGCCTGAATTTTTAATGCTTTCGCAGAGCTTTCGCATTTCCTCTGTATCAAAGTTTTTTCTTGGCTGGTTAGGATTGGGCGTGATCTGTTCGGGAGGTATGTCAAGATATCCGTTTTTTGATTTTGATTTTCTAAACAAAGTCATATATTTTTCCGTATCCTTTCACAATATAGAGTAGTCTGCAAACTTATTATACAATATATGGAAGAAAACATCTACATATATTCATCGCAAAATATGACAGAGTATAAAATGTAGCGATTTGTTAAAGCATTAACTTACTTTCTTTTACAAATTTTTTTAAAAATTTTTGCGAATTACAATGAAAATACTATGTTAAATATGAACAATTGGTTAAAAGTATCAATTTTGTAACTATTTTTGTGGGAATTTTAAAAAAAATTCGATTTAAGGCTTGAAAAAAGCTTTAGTTTTGTGTAAAATGTATATAACACGATAGAATTATTGTAAACTTTCTCACAAAGTGAAGGAGTAAAAAATTATGTCCAACAGACTTTTTCAAGGTATTGTCCATCAGATGCGTGATGCTATTGACAGAACTGTCGGTGTAGTTGATGAAACTATGACCGTGTGCGCTTCAAGTGATTTAAGTATCATAGGCGAAAAGGTGCAGTTCGGTTTTTCGGAGCTTTCGGAAAAGGAAGTATTCAAATACGGTAATTATACATATTTGCCGCTTGAAACATCCGGAAATATTGAGTATGTCGCATTTGTTGAGGGTACTGATGAAAATGCTGAAAAATATGTTTCACTTACCGCTGTATCGCTTTCAAATGTAAAGCAGTATTTTGACGATAAGTATGACAGAGCAAACTTTATTAAAAATATTATACTTGATAATATTTTGCCGGGCGATATCTATATAAAAGCAAGAGAGCTTCGTTTTAATGTAGAGGTTTCTCATGTGGTGCTTCTTATAAAGATAATTACAAAGAATGATGTTTCTGTTTATGATGTCGTTCAAAATCTGTTCCCTGAAAAGCAGAAGGATTTTGTTATCAATATCAATGAGAATGAGATCGCTATCGTTAAGGAAACAAGCAAGAGCATTGATACCAAAGACCTTGAAAAGCTTGCAAGATCTATTGTTGATACGCTTTCAAGCGAGTTCTATACTCACTGTGTTGTCGGTATCGGAACTATCGTTGAGGGCATCCGTGAATTGGCTAAATCCTTTAAGGAGGCACGCATCGCTCTTGAAGTAGGCAAGGTATTCGATACCGAAACTACTATCATCAGCTATGAGAACCTCGGTATTGCAAGACTTATTTATCAGCTTCCTACAACACTTTGTGAGACATTCTTGCATGAGGTATTCAAGCTTGGCTCTATTGAGAGTCTTGATCAGGAAACACTGTTTACTATTCAGAAATTCTTTGAAAACAATCTGAATGTATCCGAAACCTCAAGAAAGTTGTTCGTACACCGTAATACATTGGTGTACCGTCTTGAGAAGATCAAGAAGTTGACAGGTCTTGATCTTCGTGAGTTCGAGCATGCTATCGTGTTTAAGATTGCGCTTATGGTTAAGAAGTACCTCAGCGCAAGTCCTGTAAAATTCTAAAATGTAACTTGAAAACAGACAAGTGTATTAGTTGAAAACTCAATAGCTTTGTCTGTTTTTAATTGCAGAAAATTAACAGAGAAGGAAGTGTTTGTCATCAAACGAGAAGTAACCGCAATGGAAAGCGGTCAACCGCTTATTGAATTCAAGGGTGTATCAAAGACATATCAGAACGGAACACATGCTTTAAAGGATGTTAACATAAAAATTCACAAGGGAGATTTTGTTTTTGTTGTCGGCTCGTCCGGTGCAGGTAAATCGACCTTTATCAAGCTTATTATGCGTGAGGAAAAGCCGAATACCGGTGAAATTATCGTAAACGGCTACAATCTTACGCATATCCGTAAAAGAGATATTCCTCATATGCGCCGCACTATGGGCATAGTTTTTCAGGATTTCCGCCTTATTCCCAATATGAATGTATTTGACAATGTTGCATTCACGCTTCGTGTCGTTGGCGCTTCAAGCGGCGAGATACGCCGCAAGGTCGCACACGCACTTTCTATGGTGGGTCTCGGCGAAAAAGCTCGTTGCTTCCCTAAGGAGCTTTCCGGCGGTGAGCAGCAGCGTGTAGGCCTTGCAAGAGCGCTTGTAAACAATCCTTCGCTTATTATTGCAGATGAACCTACCGGTAATGTCGATCCTGAAATGTCGCACGAAATAGTTGAACTTCTTACCGAAATAAACCGCAGAGGCACAACCATTGTAATGGTAACTCATGAGCACGATCTTGTTCGTGAGTTTGAGCACCGTGTTATTATGATAGACCACGGAAGCGTAGTTGCGGATAATTCGGGCGAGATCCCGTCGTAAAGTGAGGTAGAAAATAATGAAATTATCAAGTGTTCGATATCTTACGGCGGAAGGCTTCAAGAATGTATGGGTAAACCGTCTTATGGCGGCAGCCTCTATCGGCGTTTTGGTTGCTTGTATGGTGCTTATGGGTGCCGCATTACTCCTTTCTGTGAATGCAGACAAGGCGCTTGGCAGTCTTCAGGACCAGAATGTTGCACTCGTTTATCTTGAGGATGCAACTACCGAGGATGAGGCGCAGATAGCTTATCAGAAGATATCCGCAGTAGATAATGTAAATTCAAAGGAAACAAAATTCATATCCAAGGAAGAGGGTATGCAGTCCCTTATTGAGGATATGGGTGAACAGTATAACGATCTGTTCACATGGCTCGATGATGAGGAGGGCTCATTCCTGCCCTACGGTATTCAGGTATCGTTTGAGGATCTTTCACAGTTCAATGACACGATAGAGGAAATATCCGCAATCGAGCATGTTGACCATATTAATCATTCCGGTGATCTTGCAGAGATGATAGTTGGTATCAGAAAGATGGTGACTATTGCGGGATTTTGGATAATCGCATTGCTTCTTATCACGGCAATGGTGATCATCGCAAATACGATCAAGATCACAATGTTCTCACGCAAGCTGGAGATCAGTATTATGAAAGCCGTCGGCGCAACCAACAATTTCGTAAGATTTCCGTTTGTTATTGAGGGTATGATATTCGGTCTTATCTCCGCAATACTCTCGACCGGTGTTTTGTATTTTGCATACCGTGTGACCTTGCGTCAGATCGAAAAGATAATGAGTATCGAAGCAGTCCCGTTTACCGATGTTGCGTTGTACCTGTTCGGTGCATTTTGCGCTCTCGGCATTCTGGCTGGCTGTGTAGGTAGTATCATTTCTATTGGAAAATATCTTAAAAGGGAAGGAAGCGAATTAAGTGCGTTCTGAAATAATTAAAAAGATCATAACACTTACATTAAGCTTGAGTCTTACAGTTGCATCTGTTATGGCTATCCCTAACAGTTCTGCCAGTGCAGACAGTGAAAGCGAGCTTAAAAGTAAGATAGAGCAGTATGAAAAGAAGCAGAAGGAGATCCAGTCAAAGATAGATGCACTTGAGGATGAAAAGGCTGATGCTGAGGATGTACTTTCTGCGGTAAGAGAAAAGGTTGCAAATCTTGAGGCACAGATCACAGCAGTAAACAGCAGGATTTCATCTATCAATGCACAGATGAGCAAGTATGAATCGGACATTGCTGAAAAAGAAGCAGAGATCGAGGATGCAAAAGATACTTTAAAAGCAAGACTTCGTGCTATTTACATCGCAGGAAGCAGCAGTGAGCTTGAGGTTATTCTCGGTGCTGACGATTTTGCAGATTTCCTTGCAAAATCCGAGCTTATGCGCGGTGTTACTGACCACGATACTGAGTTGATGGACAGTATCAATGCTGAAATTGCCGAAATTAATGAAATGAAAGCAGGTCTTGAGGCTTCTAAAAAAGAGGCTGATCAGCTTAAACAGACTCTTGTTTCAAAGCAGAATGAGCTTGATACAGAATATTCAAAGGCAAAAAGCACATATAATATTATTTCAAGCGATCAAAGCGACCTTGAGGATGAGTCTGCCGAAATAGCGGCTGCTAAAAAGAAGGCAGAGGCTGAATGGGAAGAGATCATCAGCAAGAGCGCCCAGCAAAATCAGAATCTTGAGTTTGAAGTAGTACAGGGTACAAGCATATTTGCATGGCCGGTGCAGGCAGGAAGTTATATTTCAAGCCACTTCGGCTCACGATGGGGAACTACCCACGGCGGCACCGATATTTGTTTCTACGGCGGTGCATACGGCAAGCCAATCTATGCGGCTGCTGCCGGTACTGTAATTGCCGCAGGCTGGAACAACGGTGGCTACGGTAACTATGTTATAATTGACCACGGTGTTCTCAATGGAAATAGATATACAACGCTTTATGCTCATGCAAGCTCGGTTTGTGTTTCTGCCGGTCAGACAGTTTCACAGGGTACACATATTGCAAATATCGGCAACACAGGTCAGTCATTCGGTGCGCATCTGCACTTTGAAGTCCGTGTAAACGGTACCCGTGTAAATCCGATGAATTATTTCTAAACTCTATTTAAAGGACGGTAAAATCATTACCGTCCTTTTGCGTATTAAGGAGAGATGCTTTTTGAAAAGGGCAATAAAATTTATTGTGTGCGTTATATTATCTACTGTTGTACTTACTTCCGGAATATTGTGTCTTTGCGGTGTTGATATAACAAGATTAAACGAGCAGTTGCCGCTTATCCGAAAGGTTTGTGCAGCAGAAAGTGAAATTGCGGAGAACGCTTATTTTAATATCAAAGAGGATACCGGAGATATCGATGATTGGGCGCTTCGAGGGATCACCTCATCTCTTGATGATGATTATGCAACGTATCTTACAGCTGACGAGGCAACCGGCAAGCGTAAAACCGACAACGGTGAAATGTTCGGACTGGGAGTTTTACTTGCGACAGAGCCGGAGACAAATAAAGTGTGCGTTATCTATGTTCATAAAAACAGCGCGGCTGCATCAGCAGGAATTGCGATCGGAGATGTGCTTGTGCGTGTCAAGGATATTAATGTAACTCCTGAAACGCTTGACACCGCAGTAGATGAGCTGACTGCAAACAAGTCGCAAACAGTGGAGATAGAAGTTGAGCGAAAGGGTGAAAGTATTGTTTATACCGTTACAACCACTGACTACATCGGCGACACGGTAAGATACGAGATGATTGACGGTGTTGCTTATATAAAGATCACCGAGTTTGATCACACTACAAAGGAGCAGTTTGATGCCGCATTAAAGGCAATAAGAGAGATCTCCCCCAAGGGATATGTTATCGATCTTCGTAAAAATCCCGGTGGATTTGTGGATACCTGCCTTGAGATGCTTGATATTCTGTTGCCGAAATGCGAAACACTCCGATATCAGGATAAAAACGGTAATATCCGCATTGCAGGTACAAGCGATGATGCATGTACAGATATTGATTGTGCAATTCTTATTGATTCTGACAGTGCTTCCTGTGCAGAAATGTTTGCGATAAATATGCGTGATCACGGCGACGCAACGCTCGTAGGTGAAAAAAGCTATGGCAAGGGCATAGTTCAAACAACATATTCTTTATACGATGGGTCATCCTTAAAGTTTACCACCGAGTTGGTGATAGATAAAAACGGTGAAAGCTATCACGGCGAGGGTATCAAACCCGATATCGAGGTAGTCCTTACCGATGAAGAAAAAGAGCGTTTTTACTTTTTAGGTGATGATGACAGACAGTTAAATACAGCGCTGGATCTGTTCAGATGATCTTTATAGTTTACTTTTTATTCACAAAGAAAAAATGAATTTGAAATAGTTGGTGTGGTAATATAAATACACAAAGTAAAACAACTTAATAAAAAGGGTGTTTTTAATGGATAACGATTTCAATAACAACAATGGCTTTGATCAGGAGCATCAAAGTGTAAATGGTGAGTATCATTTCAATCGGCAGCAGTATCAGAAGCATTATACAGATATGTATGAGCAGACACCTCCTGTCAACACATACTCAACAAGCACAGGATATTATTATCCTCCAAAGCCGCAAAAGGTCAAGAAAGAGAAAAAACGCATCGGTATAGGCGCTCTTATCGCATGCTGTGTTATATGTGCTCTGCTTTCGGGTGTGGTTTCATCTGTCGGAGTTGCATTTTATATGAGTAAAAACGTAACTCAGATATCAGAGGGAGGCACCTCGCAGAATACTGTTATAAATGTTGATAAAACTGCAACCAATATTGTGTCTGCGGTAGCGCAAAAGGTGACCGATTCAGTTGTAGGTATCAGCGCTGCGGTTTCTTCCAATAATAACGACCCGTATTACTACTTCTTCTACGGGGATGAAAGTTCCTCAAGTGAAGGATCGGGTGTTATAATCAGTAACGACGGGTATATCGTAACAAACTATCATGTAATATCAAACGCAGTTACCGCTTCAAGTGGATATACTGCACAGATAAATGTTTATCTCGCAACTGATCCGGAAACTGCCATTGCAGCAAATGTTGTTGGTTATGACAGCAGTATTGACCTTGCAGTTATAAAGATCGATAAAACCGGACTTACAGCGATAGATTATGCAGATTCAGAAGAACTTGCAGTAGGCGATACGGCAATTGCTATCGGTTGCCCCGGCGGACTTGATTTTATGAGTTCTGTATCGAGCGGAATTGTAAGCGGTCTTGATCGTACTATCCAGCTTGAGGGCACGGGTGAAATGACCGTTATCCAGACAGATGCGGCTATCAACCCCGGCAATTCCGGCGGTGCGCTGGTGAATATTTCGGGTGAGCTTATCGGTATCAACTCATCAAAGATAAGCAGCGAGGCATATGAGGGTATGGGATTTGCTATTCCTTCAAACAAGGTTAAAGAGATCTGCGATAATATAATCGAAAATAAGGATAAGAAGTATGCCTATGTAGGCATTTCAATAAATAATGCATTCACCTCGGATATGCTTGAAATGTATGGTTATCCCCGTGGTGCGGTGGTGCAGTCGGTAGAAAACGGCTCA
>JAXJVX010000146.1:0-1661 GCA_036308305.1 Acutalibacteraceae bacterium
GCATCAATGAGGGTTCAGTAGTTCTCACCGGTATCAACCAGGATGTAGCTGCTGAAGGTACAGTTGAAGCAATTAAAGAGGCAATCAATGGTCTCAAGTCAGGCGATGTTAAGGTATTTGACACACTCAACTTCACAGTTGACGGCGAGAAGGTTACAAGCTATGTTGCAGATGTTGATACTGATGCAGAGTTCAAGGGCGACACAGAGGTTGTTGACACTTATGTATTTAGAGAGTCATTTTACCGTTCAGCTCCCTACTTTGATCTGAGAATTGACGGAATTACACTTCTCAACGAGAAATTCTAATCATTTAAATTTTTAAATATAGGCGGAGCGAATCCACTCCGCCTATATCTTGCTTTTATAAATCATTCAGCTTTAAACCCGATATGAATAGTTTTCTCCATTCCTATGGGGTATAAAGCTGAATTATATTTTTTCGGAGGTGCGTTTTGGAAAATAAAATTGCTTTGGAATGTATAAACATAACCAAAACATTTGGCAGTGTCTATGCAAATAAAGACTGCAATCTCGATGTTCATCAGGGTGAAATCCTTGCAATACTCGGTGAAAACGGCAGCGGTAAAACCACACTTATGAATATGGTTGCCGGAATATATTATCCTGATTCGGGTAGCATTTTTGTGAACGGCGAGGAAGCAGTTATCCGTTCGCCGAAGGATGCGTTTCGCTATAAAATTGGTATGATACATCAACATTTTAAACTCGTAGATGTATTTACCGCAAGTGAAAATATTGTACTTGGTGTCGATGAAAAAAGCAGGTATAAGCTTTCTGATGTAAACCGCAAGGTGGCTGAGATAACCCAGCGCTACGGGTTTATTATGGATCCGCAAAAGAAAGTACATGATATGTCTGTGTCTGAAAAACAGACTGTTGAGATACTGAAAGTGCTTTACCGCGGAGCGGACATACTCATTCTTGACGAGCCTACCGCTGTTCTTACTCCTCAGGAAATTGAAAAGCTTTTTGATGTTCTTCGCCGTATGCGTGAGGACGGAAAATCTATAATTATCATCACGCATAAAATGCACGAGGTTTTGAGCATTTCCGATCGTGTTGCCGTGCTTCGTAAGGGTGAACATATCGCAACGGTAAAAACTGCTGAAACCAATGAAGCAGAACTGACTGAGCTTATGATGGGTCAGAAAGTTGACCTTAATATTCACAGAAGCGAACCGAAAAATTGTATTGACAGACTTACTGTTTCGCATATTTCATCAACAAATGATGAAGGCAGAAAGGTACTTGATGATATCTCGTTTACTGCCCGTTCGGGTGAGATACTCGGTATTGCCGGTATAGCAGGCAGCGGTCAGCGCGAGCTTTTGGAATCCATTGCGGGTCTGTACCATCTTGATGGCGGCGAAATAACTTATATCAACCCCGAGACTGACGAAACAGAAAATTTGAGAGATAAATCTCCTATACAGATCAGAGATCTCGGTGTTCGTCTTTCATTCGTTCCTGAAGACCGCCTTGGCATGGGTCTTGTCGGCAATATGGATATCATTGATAATATGATGCTTCGTAGTTACAGTAAGGGCAAATCGATGTTTCTTCATCGCAAGGAGCCTAAAGACCTGGCCCTCCGTATTATTGAAGACCTTAAGGTCGTTACTCCAGGCGCTACAACAC
>JAXJVX010000147.1:0-2881 GCA_036308305.1 Acutalibacteraceae bacterium
AGAGCGTAGTTCTGGAATACCATCGCAATATCACGATCCTTCGGAGCAACGTCATTTACAAGACGATCACCGATATAAAGTTCACCCTCCGAAATTTCTTCAAGACCTGCGATCATACGCAAGGTTGTTGATTTACCACAACCTGAAGGTCCTACAAGAATGATAAATTCTTTATCTTTAATTTCAAGGTTAAAGTCAGATACAGCGATTACGCCACCCTGATACTTTTTGTAGATACCTCTTAAAGATAGACCTGCCATTTTAATATCCTCCTAAATTTAGTAGTTGAACAGAAAGTATAATGCTACATATAGCATTATCATCTGTATCTATAATAACATATTTTACAATTAAATGCAATTCAAATATATGCCGAATATCACATAAGATATTTGGTGATTTTAACAACAAAGAAAATCAATACGTCAAAATTATTGCAAATTTGTGATATTCATTATAGAAAATCAACAAAAGGTAAATTTCGCTCTTCTACAGTCATTTCACGACATTCACCAACGTTTAAATCTTGCGGCAACACAAGCGCACCAATGCTTTGACGGTGAAGCTTCACGACTTTATTACCGATAGCGGCGAACATTCTTTTTACCTGATGATACTTGCCTTCGTATATTCCTATTGTAATACATTTTTCTGCGTTATTTACATCAAAAATCTGTGCCGGCTCAGTAATGATACCGTCATTGAGCATCACACCATCCTCAAGATGCTTTAATCCTTCGTTATTCACAGGCTCGGCAAGATTTGTAATATATTTTTTGATAACTTTATTTTTCGGCGAGATAACCTTGTGACAGTAGTCGCCGTCATTTGTAATTATCAGAAGACCGGTAGTGTCTTTATCCAGCCTGCCAACACAAAACAGATCCTTTCGCTTCAGCTCGTCCGGTAATAACTCTATAACCGAAGGCTCGTGAGTGTCGGTAGTACAAACAACACCTGCCGGCTTATTAATGATATAATAAACATATTCAATGTAATTAAGCTGTGTTCCGTTGCACATTACAGTATCGCTGTTTGTGATCTTAAAATCAGCTGAACGGTTGACGTTGCCGTTGACGGTAACAAAACCTTTTGTTATCATCTTTTTTGCATCAGCACGGGAAATATTCATAGCTCCCGAAATATATTTGTCAAGTCTTGCTTGTGTCATAGTTTTGCCGTCCTATTGTTGTTTGTTGAATGAGTGCATAAAGCCGTCAAGCGCAGTTGAGTGGATATCACCGCCTATGATCTTATCTTCATATACAAGTATTGATGCAAAAACTTCGTCACTGCTGTCGTAGTTTGTGATAGGAACACTGTATAATGTAACAGTCTTACCCTTGTATTGCTCAAGATCATAGCCGCAGATTTTTTGTATCT
The DNA here is from genome assembly GCA_036308305.1 of Acutalibacteraceae bacterium. Classification (GTDB taxonomy): domain Bacteria; phylum Bacillota; class Clostridia; order Oscillospirales; family Acutalibacteraceae; genus RUG11462. Next base: position 1,384 of record JAXJVX010000147.1, read on the forward strand.
CGTTGTAGCTTGTGTAAACATCGTTGAATTCAGAAGGGATAGTTGTATTTTTTGAAGTTTCGTTTTCAAAATCGCCCTTCCAACCGAAAGAGGATATGAATTTCTCTCTTGCATCTTTAGTTGATCCGCCAGAATAGGTTACAGTATCGCTTTTTACAGCAGTTACACTAGCCAGAAATAATAATGGTATAGCAATAGCAAAGACTATTGCAGCTATTCTTTGTTTTGTCAGTTTTGCAGTAAAATTGATCATATAAATCCGTCCTTTGAACATACTTTGATAAAATATATGCTTAAAGGACGGAGATTATTAATTATTTAAAAAATGCACAGAAGGCTTTGTATGCCATATAAAGATCAAGCTTTGAAATGACCTCAAATGGGGAGTGCATCGAAAGCACAGGCACGCCGAGGTCGACTGTATCTACATCCATATTTGCGATGTATTTGGCAACAGTACCGCCGCCTCCGCAATCTACCTTGCCAAGTTCACCGGTCTGCCATACAATGTTGTTGTCAACAAGCATTTTTCTTATAAATCCGACATATTCTGCAGATGCATCGGATGTGTCACCTTTACCTCTTGCGCCGGTATATTTCGTGATTACAACACCTTTATTGATAAAGGCACAGTTATTGCGTTCAAAAACATCAGGGAAGGTGGGATCGTATCCAGCATTAACATCAGCTGAAAGGCACATTGAATGACGGAGTACTTCATAACCGTTTAGACCTTCTGTAGTAGCGATATCATATACAAAGTTCTTGAGATAAGCGCTTCTGAGACCGGTATTACCGTCAGATCCTGTTTCTTCCTTATCAGTAAGCACGCTGATAGAGGTATAGTCAGGCTCTGTTGCTGTAAGTGCAGCCATCAGAGCAGGATAAGCACAAACGCGGTCATCATGACCGTATCCGCCGACCAAAGAACGGTCAAAGCCAATGTCGCAAGCATCAAAAGCAGGTACAAGCTCAAGCTCTGCGGATTGGAAATCAGCCTCTACGATGCCATATTTTTCGAATAGAATATTTAGAATGTTGAGTTTCACACTTTCTGCTTCGTCATTATCTTCGAACGGGCGTGAGCCGATAAGAATGTTTAGCTCTTCACCTTTGATTCCTTCGGAAAGCGGACGCTTTGACTGCTCCTGTGCAAGATGGGGAAGAAGATCGGTAATTACAAATTTCGGATCTTTTTCATCCCTGCCAACCGCAACTTCGACCTTTGTTCCGTCAGCAAGCATCACAACACCATAAAGACAAAGCGGGATAGCGGTCCATTGATATTTTCTTATACCGCCGTAATAATGTGTTTTGAAATAGCACATATCCTCTGCCTGATAAACGGGATTTGCTTTAAGATCGATCCTGGGTGAATCAATATGGGCAGCTGCAATGCGTACACCTTCTTTTAATGATTTTTTACCGAATACGCAGAGTATAACAGCCTTATTGCGCTGGTTTACATAAACCTTATCGCCGGAGTTGTACTTTTTAC
>JAXJVX010000148.1:0-2247 GCA_036308305.1 Acutalibacteraceae bacterium
GGATGCTACCGCCTCGTGCAATAAATTTAGCAGGAGATGCAGTATTAACACGCATAACTGGACCGGAACCGAGAAGTCCGCCGAAATTCAGCTCATCGCCGACCTCCTTGCCAATAGCAGGGATAAGTCGCACGGCGGTGGTTTTGAAATTCACCATACCGATAGCAGCCTCGTCAGCGATAATACCCGAAATGACCTCTGCCGGTGTATCACCGGGAATACATATCATATCAAGACCTACCGAGCAAACCGCTGTCATCGCTTCAAGCTTCTCAATGGTGAGCACACCGTTTCTTGCAGCCTTGATCATGCCATCATCCTCCGATACGGGGATAAATGCACCTGAAAGACCGCCTACACGGCTTGACGCCATAACGCCGCCTTTCTTAACAGCATCATTAAGCAATGCAAGACAAGCGGTAGTACCGCAAGCACCGCAGGTTTCAAGTCCCATCTCTTCAAGAATATTTGCAACCGAGTCACCGATAGCAGGTGTGGGAGCAAGCGAGAGATCAACGATGCCAAACGGCACACAGAGTCTTTTGGATGCTTCGAGCGCAACAAGCTGACCCATTCTTGTTATCTTAAATGCAGTGCGCTTGATAAGATCAGCAATACCGGTGGTATCAAGCCCCTCGGATTTAGCAAGAGCTGCTCTTACAACGCCGGGACCGGATACACCTACATTGATAACACAATCCGGCTCACCTGCACCGTGGAATGCACCTGCCATAAACGGATTATCCTCTGGCGCATTGCAGAATACAACCAGCTTTGCTGCAGCGATGCAGTCACGGTCAGCCGTAATCTCTGAACACTTGCGGATTATCTTACCCATTTTTGCAACGGCATCCATATTTATACCTGTCTTGGTTGAACCGATATTTACCGACGAGCAGACGTGCTCTGTAACGGAAAGTGCCTCAGGAATAGACTCAATAAGCGCATAGTCTCCTGCCGCAAATCCCTTTTGAACAAGAGCTGTATAACCGCCTATGAAGTTTACACCGACTGTATTGGCAGCACGCTCAAGAGTCAATGCAAACTTCACAATATTTGAACTTTGACAAGCAGCTGCCAGCATTGCGATAGGAGTTACTGAAATCCGCTTATTGATGATCGGAATACCGTATTCCTTTTCAATATCCTCACACACAGGAATAAGGCGGCAAGCATATCTCACTATCTTATCGTAAACCTTTTCGCATGCTCTGTCGATATCGCTGTCGATACAGTCAAGCAACGAAATACCCATAGTAACGGTACGGATATCAAGGTTTTCGTGGTCTATCATCTTTATGGTTTCAAGAATATCATTTACATTTAACATTAAGATAAGTTCCCCCTTATATTCGGTGCATTGAGTTGAAAATATCCTCATGCATTACATGGATAGAAAGTCCCATCTCATTGCCGAGGGTAGACATCTTATCGACAAACTCCGCAAACGGAATATTGCAGAGTGATACCTCTGACATCATTACCATTGCAAACATATCATCAAGCACGCTCTGTGTAATTTCAATGATATTTACATTGTACTTTGCACACTCTGATGTAACCTTTGCCAGAATACCTACTACATCCTTACCGATAACTGAAATAACTGCTCTCATTGTTTCCTCTCCAATTCTTAATCTTTATCAAAATGAAGCATTGCTGCTTTTAATGTATTTTTCATCAGCATACTGATAGTCATAGGACCGACACCGCCGGGGACGGGTGTTATGTAAGAAGCCTTCGGCTCAACTGCCGCATAATCAACGTCTCCGCAAAGTTTGCCGTCAACACGGTTCATACCTACATCAATAACAACTGCGCCTTCCTTGACCATATCAGCAGTAACAAAGTTCGCCCTGCCTACTGCCGCAACAAGAATATCTGCCTTTTTACATATGTCGGCAAGGTTGTTTGTTCTGCTGTGACAAACGGTAACGGTACCGTTCTTATGAAGCAGTAGCATTGACATCGGTTTGCCAACGATATTTGATCTGCCGATAACAACGCAATCCTTACCTTCAACCGCAATGCCGTAATACTCGAGCATTTCCATCACACCTGCAGGCGTACAGGGCAAAAAATCATAATCGCCAATCATTATCTTACCTACATTCACAGGCGAAAAAGCATCAACATCCTTATCAGGGCGGATACGGTCAATAACAGCTTTTTCATCAAGATGCTTCGGCAACAGAAGCTGACACAGTATACCGTCAATATCCTCTCTGTCGTTCAATACATCTATAA
>JAXJVX010000149.1:0-3143 GCA_036308305.1 Acutalibacteraceae bacterium
TCTTATAACCGACTATACGATCAAGCACGCGGCGTGCCTGCTGTGCATCTACAAGATCCATATCTATCTTACGTGGTGACTCCATACCTGCAAGCACCGCATTCTTTGTGATCTCATTAAAAGTAACACGGCTGTACTTGTCCTCCGAAAGACCAAGTATATGCTGAAGATGCCATGAGATAGCCTCACCTTCTCTATCAGGGTCGGCTGCAAGATATACATATTCGCTGCTTTTTGCCTTTTTTCTAAGATCTGCAATGATCTCCTTTTTATCCGGCATTTCAACATATTTCGGGGTAAAGCCGTTTTCAATATCTATAGCTATCTTGCTTTTGGGCAGATCACGGATATGCCCCATCGATGCAACGACCTCATAGCCTTGACCAAGATATTTTTTAACCGTTTTTGCCTTGGAGGGTGACTCCAAAATCACGAGTTTAGACATATATATTAAATTCTTCCTTTCATCTATTGCAAAATGTATCTTTCGCCCGGAAGCGAGGTAATATACCCTTCAATTTCAAGCTCTGTTATTGCTGCGATTACATCCGCTACATCAAGACAGCTCTTCTCAATAAGTATATCCGTATTTACTTCTTCATTTGTAAAGCAACTGTAAACCTTACGCATATTATCGTCTGCATATGACGGAAGTTCGCGCTTTACCTGATGTGTTTTTTTAGTCTTTGACTTTACTATCGGAGTGATTTTGACCGGAGCTTCTTCCGGCTTTGCATTTTCAAGCATAAGCGCTTTAAATCTTGCATCCTCCGCAATCGGCATAGCCGCATTTTTTACATTGAGCGTGTTACCGTATACATCTGTGTACTGTGACAGAATATCCATTGCTGTAAAAACAGGATATGCACCGTCTTGCAAAAATTTTGTATTACCTGCAAATCGGTCGGACACGATATCACCGGGTATAACAAATACATCCTTGCCCTGTTCAAGTGCCGCTTCAACGGTAATGTTGGCTCCGCTTACCAGCGGTGACTCAACAAGCAGTACCGCATCACTCAATGCACTCATGAGCCGGTTTCTTAAAGGAAATGTCCACTTTCTGCCCGCAAAGGATGGCGGAAATTCGCTTATGATCACTCCGTTTTTAGCAACCTTCTGCCGCAATTCAAAATACTCCAAAAGATACGGATAACCAAGTCCGCACCCCAAAACGATAGCAGATGGAGCATTCGCCGCCAATGTGCCTTTAGTACAGCTTATATCAATACCCTTGGCACCGCCGCTGATTATTGTGGCGCCGGCTTCAGCCAGACGATATGATATAGACTCCGCTACCGCCTCACTGCTTCGTAGGCTCTTTCTTGTACCGACAGCTGTAACGCAAAGTCCTCTTGACAGCACCGAAATATTGCCCTCACAGTAAATTACCGCAGGAGGATTACTGATATTGAGCAGTCGTTCGGGATAAGTCTCATCTTCAATAGTGATGATATCATAACCGCAGCGCTCACAATCAGAAATTATTTTCTCTACTGCCCTATGGTCAGGCTCACATAGCTTTTTTAGTGTTTTTAATGAAAACAGTCCGCTTCTTCGCCAATCCGATTCACCGGCTTTAAGAAATGCCGATGCGCTGCCGTAGCGTTCAATTATTTCTTTCGGCAACCTGCTTCCGAAATCCAAAGCGGTTTGCAGCATTATCCAGTCGGACTTTATACTCATCTTTGCTTCACCATTTCGTACATCAGTATAGATGCTGCAACAGACGCATTGAGTGACTCTGCCCTGCCTGACATTGGTATAGTGACAGCTTTATCACAAGCGCTGATGATCTCTTTTTTAAGCCCGTTTGCCTCATTACCCACAAGCATTGCACAACCCGATGAAAAATCGCACTCTGCAATACTTACGGCATTACTGTCCGGTGTTGAAGCATAAGTAGTTATATATTTATCCTTAAAGGCATTGAGCATATCATCAACATTCATAACGGCAGTGGGAATTCTGAAAAATGCACCCATTGAAGCACGCAGCGCCTTTGAATTGTAAATATCACAACCACCGCAAACTATGATGCCACTAACTGCGAAAGCCTCCGCAGTTCTTGCAACTGCACCCAAATTAGACGGATCCTGAACATCGCAAAGTACGATATATTTTCCGCCTTCTTCTATTTTTAACTTTGTTTTCGGCATATCAAGCACACACAAAACGCCCTGCGGTGTTACTGTATCCGTCATTTTACAAAATGCCTCATCGCCTACAACAAAGCTTTCATCTGCAGAGCTTTTGAGTTCATCTACAAGAACGGAGCTTTTTTTGTATGCTGAATCCGTATAATACAGCTCACGTGCTTTTATACCGCTTCTGACGATATCGTAGCACAACCGCACTCCTTCAACGGCAAACAGACCACTCTCCTGCCTTTGTTTTGACGAGGTGAGCAGCCTTTTTATGAATTTGACACGCGGATTAGATTTGCTGAGTATTTCGTTGTTCATATGTCCGCCGTTCCTTTTTTAATAAGAACAAAACGCACCCGGAACTGAATAAGTGTATCCGGGTACGCCGCTTAATTATTTAGACAGTGCTGCTGCAGCCTGTTCAGCGATTGCAGTAAAAGCAGCTGCATCGTTAACCGCAAGCTCTGCGAGCATTTTACGGTTCATTGTGATGCCGGCTTTCTTAAGACCGTTCATAAATGTAGAATAGTTCATTCCGTTCATTTTAGCAGCAGCCGAAATTCTTGTGATCCAGAGTCTTCTGAAATCTCTCTTCTTCTGCTTACGGCCAATATATGCATACTGACCTGACTTCATTACCTGATTTTTTGCAGTTTTAAAGAGCTTATGCTTTGAACCGAAATAGCCCTTAGCAAGCTTTAATACCTTATTTCTTCTTTTGCGCGTCATCATAGCGCCCTTAACTCGTGCCATTTTAATCTTTCCTTTCTAACACAGCGATAAATTTAAAATGTTTTCCTTATTTATAAGGAATAAGACGCTTGATTGCTGCTGTGTTTGTCTTATCAGCCATAGCGGTCTTACGAAGATTTCTCTTTCTCTTTGTTGATTTCTTGTTGAGAATGTGCGATTTGAACGCATGCGCACGTTTTACCTTGCCGTTCTTGGTAAGATTAAAGCGTTTTTTTGCACCTGAATGTGTCTTAATCTTAGGCA
>JAXJVX010000150.1:0-3419 GCA_036308305.1 Acutalibacteraceae bacterium
CAGCTATTGCTTGCTTTGGTGTATTTACAACACCGTCCAACTCAATTTTTTCAAATCCGTAGTTGCTGAATATCGCATCCAACTATTAAATTTTATTAGCAGGGGCAAGATAGATACCGCTGCATACACCGTTTTCGATTGAACAAACAAAGAACTTTGCGAATTCATCGGGAGTATTGCTGTTGAGCCTGTTATATTCAACAAGAGGCATTCTGCCTAAACGGAATTTAATATATTCAGTTGAATTCATTTCCTCAATACTGAAATTCAATTCGCTGAATTTTTCAAGATCCGAAATCTTACTGTCTATATCAATAAGCTGTACATCCGAATGCGGTACTTTAGGCATTTCAAGTTCTTCAAAGCCAAGGTCGCTGAATAATGTTCCGATCTTTTGGCTTTCTTCATTGGACTCAACATAAATTCCCGTTACATATTCATCATCTTCAAAACAGATGTAGAAGGGTATATCACGGTTACTGTTGTAAAATTTGAGTTTATCAAAGCTTACAGATGGCATTTTGCCAAATCTGAATTTTACAAATTTTGAATGATAAGCATCCTCAAGATTAATGTCAAGCTCTTCAAAGTGACGCAGCATATCAATGCTCTGTGAATTTTCTTCGATCTTGCTGTCATATGCCGTACGCTTATCAAAAAGTGAACCAAGCCTTTGATTAAGCTCTTTCATCTTTTTGTCGATATCATCAAGGGTCGGAATAAATACAGGATTATCCACGATATGTGGTTCTATTCCGGACTTGTCGAACAATTCTTCAAGTCTTGCCAAGCTTTCAGCAAAGGGATTTTCTTCACCGATGTTTGAAAATCCTTTTACATTTGAAACAAATTGTGACGCAGTCTCAGGTTGAAAACAGCCGGTAGCAAGATACGCGCTGATAGTTTCATCAAGCGAATCGAATTTGCCCATGATGCTGACCATCGTCATTTTTTCAATTGCCAATTAATATTCACCTCTTAATCAATGATAAGCATATTTTTAATGCTATCGTTATCGATTCCGTAACGCTTACCCTCTATAATGTTTGTGAGATTATCTATCTCAATCTCAAACAATTGAATTACAGATGCCATTACAGTGGTAGCGTTTTGTGAAAAACGCATCTTTCTTCTGCAATATGAGTAGAGCATTTTGTCTGCAATACGGTCAAAGCAATCCTCTATGCCATTTTGAGTAAGGTAGCTTCGGTACCGTGTTTTTTTAAGAATTTTCAACATATCCTGCTCATCGTCTGCGTTCACAACATTTTCATAGGAAATCTTATTTAAAAAACATCTTTGCTTATTAAGCATTGCTTTTAATACATCCGGCGAAAAATCATAGTACTTCTTAGCACGGTATATCTTTCTGAGATTGTCAAGCTCTGCCTGCATTGAGAATATCGTCATCAACTCGTCTGCTTCGCTACCTGAAAAATATTTATGAGTGATCTCACTTGCACAGTCAAAACGATATCTTTCCAGCACGCTTTCAATTGCTGTAAAGTCAACATTATTACTGTTTTTTTCAGGACGGAAGGGGAGTAGTAATTTGTAATAATCTGTATTACTTAATACCTGAAGCAAATCGTCAAAGCTTTTGCAAACTGTCATTTGCACAAAATCAATATGAGAATGTCGATAAAAGAAGTCGGGAAGCGAAAAAATGAATTTTTCCGGCGTGCCTGCGATCAAATATCTTATGAAGATAAGCAGTCGCTCAACTTCGTTTCGCACCATCATGTATTCAAAATAGTGCTGACCAATAGATTTTTCAAATTTGCAAAGCTGTGCAAAGTCTTCATATATTTTGTTTTTAAGAAGCGTTTCAAGATTTCCTCTGTGTACAGCAGCTTCCTGTATACCCTCTAAGGATACATTATAATGTGTGTTTGTACGCAGATATGCGACAATGTCTTTGATTGAGGCACAGTTTATCAATGCATCATATTCATTATCAGTTAAATGAAGGCTGTATTTAGCTCTTGATTTCACAAGAACAGCAGTTGAAGCATTACCCAAAATATCACCGCCTTATTTTTAATGATAGCAAAAGTTATTCGACCGCTCGCTTTACAAGAGTGTCGACCCATTCATTATGATGTTGTTTATATATACTGTCAAACGCTTCAAGAAAAGAGTCATATTCCGCATTTTTGCTTTCAAGCTTTTTTCTCATTTCTGATGACAAGTCATGTCGATATTTTTCTACCTCGGCATCAGCTTGTTCTTTGGCTTCAACGCTCATTCTTTTTAATTCTTCAGCAATCTCTTGATCAGCTGTTTTACGCATTTCGCCGATATTGGAAGTCATTTTTTCTGCTTCCTTGTTAATTTCAATAATTCTTTTGATAAATTCTTCCATTCACAATCAAATCCTTTAATTGTCAATTTTCTTCTAAATTATAAAACTTTCATTTGCTAAAATCAAGTGATTAATTCAAAAAAAGCAAATTAATTATAAACATTATTTTTTGTTAAATAAACTTTATACAAAATTACTTGAAAACACATTGTATTCAATGTATAATGTATGTAAATTCAGTTGGGAGAGAATGCAATGCACGAGGGACACCGTAAAAGAATGAGAGGGAAGTTTTTGCAATCGGGCAAAGATGCTTTTCACGAACATGAAATGCTTGAAATGCTTTTGTATTATTCCAATGCAAGAGGAGATACCAATCCGCTTGCTCATACTCTTATTGATGAGTTCGGCTCCTTTTCAGGTGTGCTTGATGCTTCGTTTGAAGATCTGCTGAAAGTAAAGGGCGTTGGTGAGAACATGGCTTTTTTGTTAAAGCTTATTCCTGCTGCGGCTGCTGTTTATATGGATGATAAGTTTAGCGACGGTAAGCTTATTTTATCCAGTGAGGACGCATTTGCTTATCTTTGCAGCAAATATATTGATGTAAATGTTGAAATTTCTTCTGCATTATTCCTAAATCGCAAGGGAAAACTTATAAAGTGGTCAAAAATCGGCGAAGGCTCTGTTATCAGCACTGCCATCGATACAAGAAAGCTTGTTGAAATAGCATTACAATGTAAAGCGACTCAACTTATATTATGTCACAATCATCCGAGCGGTATTGCTATTCCAAGCCGTGATGATATTCTTACTACACATAATATTGTTGGCGCCATGCGTTCAGTAAATGTAAAGGTTGTTGATCATATAATAATAGCAGGAAACGATTATGTTTCAATGGCGCAATCTAAAGATTCAAGTATAATATTTATGTAAAAAACTACTTGACAAAGCACTGTGATTTGATTATAATTGATTGGTAGTTTAATATTCGCAGATTTGTCCGAGTGGCCGAAGGAGCATGATTGGAAATCATGTATACGGTGAACGCCGTATCGAGGGTTCAAATCCCTCAGTCTGAGCCAACAAAAAGACCACTTTTGTCTACCGGACA
>JAXJVX010000151.1:0-7794 GCA_036308305.1 Acutalibacteraceae bacterium
AATCTATTTCACGGTAATAAAGGGTGTTGCCATTTTCCTTGTTTACCGTGCCGAGTTTTTCACACATCAGGTTTACCGCATCGGCGACTTGGGTAGCCAACGTGGATTTGGTGTATTTTGTGTTTTGCGTACCTTGCTCGCAAGAGCATAAGCACATTAGAAGAACAACAAAAGTAATAATCGCAAGTAACTTTTTCATAAACACTTTCCTTTTAAGCAATATAGTTATCATTTTAACACATCTTTGATTAAAAATAAATATGAATAATCAAATATTTTCTTTTCATTTGTTACATTTTTGTTACCATACTTGATTGATCAACGATTTTATTGTATAATATGCTAGTATAATAATATTTTTCCGAAAGGAGATATTTAGTTATGAGCGATTTAAGCAAGCTTTGTCTTGGCTGTATGCGTGAAAAGCCTGATTACGAGCCGGTGTGTCCCCATTGTAATTTCAACGGGGAAAACGGCAACGAGCAGGGTGCATTACCGCTTAAAACTGTATTGGAAGAAAAGTATATAGTTGGAAAAATGCTTTCTAAAAACGGTGAGGGATATACATATCTCGGTTATGATATCTCGCAAAAAACAGCCGTTCGCATCAGAGAATATTGTCCGGCAGGCCTATGTGAGCGTATAAATCTTACTGTTAAGCCTCTTGGAAGCTATGAGGAAAGCTTTTCTGCTCACAAAATGTCTTTTTTGGCACTCGCAAGATCGCTTGCCAGAATGAGGGGTCTGACCGCTCTTTTCCCGGTGTATGATATTTTTGAGGCAAACGGCACAGCTTATTACATAAGCGAAACAGTTGAAACAATAACTCTGCGTGATTTCCTTATCAGAAACAACGGAATTCTGAATTTTGAGCAGATGCGCACATTGTTTATGCCGATAATGTCTACCTTGTCCTCTTTGCATCAGGTTGACATAATTCACAGAGGCATATCTCCTGACACACTCGTTGTCGGTAAGGACGGAAAAATAAGGATCACGGAATTCTGTGTTCCTGATGCAAGAACAGCAGGCAGTGATATGCATGTGCAGTTGTTTAAAGGCTATGCCGCTATCGAGCAGTATGGGTTTGACGGTGAGCAAGGTCCGTGGACGGATGTATATGCTTTGGCATCGGTAGTTTACCGTGTACTTGTCGGCAGTCCGCCTCCTGAGGCAAATGCAAGGGTTACTAATGACCGTCTCATCATTCCGCCTAAAGTAGCTGATTCGCTTTCAGCGTATGTCATTTCAGCCCTAACAAATGCAATGCAGATAATGCCTTCAGAGCGTACACAGAGCATTGAAGCATTTCGAGATGAGCTTTCTGCTTCACCATCGGTCATCAGCCGTGCTAATGAACGTGTACAGGATAAGGCGGTAAAAGAAAAGCAGAGCAACAAAAAGAAGAGCAGTTCGTTAAAATATGCAGTTGTTTCAATGCTGGTAACTATCATTATAATAGCAATAATAGGTACTGGTATATATCTGTTCTTGTGGCCTAAGGGTGAGGAAAGCAATACATCTGAAGAAGTTACTACCGTTCCTGCCAGCACAACCGTTGATTATTCTTCGTTGATACCGGATCCTAACACAGACGATACGCCGGATCTTGTTAATTCGGGAATGACATATCAGGAATTTCTTTCAAGCAGTGACACTATAAAACTTCGTCAGACATATTCTATCGTAGTAGAGTCTAAAAAATATGACGATTCCAAAGCAGGCACTATTCTTTCGCAGGAGCCTGCAGCAGGTACGAAAATACAAAAAGGTGACACAATAAAAATAGTTATAAGTCTTGGAACTGAAAAGTTTGCAATGCCTAATGTTATGGGTCTTACCAAAGAAGAGGCTTTGCTGAAACTATACGAAGTAGGTATTCCTTACGAGAATGTTGTGTTTGAATCTCGTTATGATGCAAACGGGGCACCTGCAAGCGTTGTATATTGCAATCCTGCAATAGGAGAGGCGATAAGCGCTGATGAGTATATTACAATTTCGATAAATTCGCGTGTTGAAACCACAGCACCGTCAACTGCGGTACAGACTGACGCACCTGATGAAAGCAGCACAGCACAGTCGGAAACAACAACTAAACAGCAATAAATTAAAACCGTTCAGATCTGTTTGAATCTGAACGGTTTTGTATTACTGTGCTAGCTTTTTTAATGAATACTTTTGTTTGTATTCGTGATACATTCTTTTGAATTCGGGATCCTCATGTTTGATCTCATCAAGGAATTCGTGCGTATCAAATGTCTTGTTTTCAACAGCAATCATAGCGATCGCAATATTCGAACAGTGATCTGAAATACGTTCAAAGTTAGTAAGCAGATCGGTAAGCACAAATCCAAGCTCAATAGTGCAGTTACCTTTTTGCAGACGGTCTACATGACGCAAACGAATCTTTGTAATAATGCCGTCAATAACCTGTTCGAGCGGCTCTACTTTTGCAGCAATTGATGTATCGTCCTGCGTCAGAGCCTCTTGTGTTATGCTGAGTATTTCATCAATAGCGCCAAGCAGTACAGAAAGCTCTGCACGGGCTTCTTCGGAAAACTCGATAGACTTTGAATGTATCTCCTCTGAGGAATTAATGATGTTTATTGCGTGATCGGATATGCGTTCAATATCATTAATAATATGCAGAAGTTCGACTGCTTTACGGCTGTCACGCTTTGGCATATCCTCACTGCATACCTTAACAAGATATGTGCCTATTTTATCCTCATATATATCTACTTTGCCTTCAAGCTCATTGATTTCTTCAGCAGTCTTTTTGTTGTAATCAAACAAAATTGAGATAGCCTTTTTAACTGCGTTGATTGAATCATTTGCCATTACATTTGAAACAAATTGGCTTCGCTCAACAGCAATGGTAGGTGTAGAAAGCAGACGTTCGTCGAGGGCGTTGTATTCCTCTTTTTTATCGGAATCACGAACTGACATAACCGCCAATTTTTCAAGATATTTAGCAAATGGAGCAATAAGAGCAACGCTTAATAACTTAAATATTGTATGAACAAAAGCAACACCCCACATATCAATTGTAGCCTGCATAAATGGAAGCTCCATAAATGCGTTTACTATATATAGGATTGAAAGCCAGAATACAACACCTATGATGTTGAAATACAAATGAGCAAGTGCTGCACGCTTACCATTTTTGGTAGCACCAAATGATGAAATAAGAGCAGTTACACAAGTACCGATATTTTGACCCATAATGATCGGAATAGCGGCATTATAGGTGATTGCACCTGTTGTTGTAAGTGACTGCAGAATACCGACAGATGCTGACGAACTTTGAACGATTGCAGTTACGATAGTACCTGCAAGTACACCGAGTATCGGATTTTCAAATGCAGTGAGTAACTGTCTGAATCCTTCATCATCTTTAAGACCGCTTACCGCAGCGGACATGGACTCCATACCGAACATAAGCACGGAAAAGCCGAGAAGAATAGTGCCGAAATCCTTGTGTTTTGAATGTTTAGAGAACATTACAAGACAAATGCCGATAAGTGCAAGTATAGGTGTCCATGCAGAAGGCTTTAAGTAGCTTAAAAATTCGGCTGCCTGTTCGCCGCTGCCGCCAATACCCGAAAGACCTGTAAGCCATGCAGTAATAGCAGTGCCGACATTAGCGCCCATAATTACGCCGATTGCTTGCGAAAGTAGCATAACACCGGAATTTACAAAGCCTACAACCATAACTGTTGTTGCAGATGAACTCTGAATAACGCAGGTAACTGCAAGACCAAGCAAAAATCCCTTAAATTGATTACTTGTAAGATTTCCTAAAATAGTTTTGAGCTGGTTACCTGCACATTTCTTTAGTGCGTCGCTCATTACTTCCATACCGTAAAGGAACAAGGCGAGTCCGCCGACTAAAGTCAGAAAGTCTAATATATTCATTAAACGTCCTCCATATCAGATTTTTGTGTTAATCAACATTATTTTACATTATACCCATCTGTTTGTCAATTGAAATTTAATATGTATTTTAAATAAATTTAATATAGATTTTATGCTTTGTTTTATCTTGTTTTCTTGTATTGACTTTTTAACAGTTATACTTTAAAATAAATGTGTGAGTAAATTATGCGATCGCGTATGCTTATGCATATGAGGAAAGTCCGAGCACCACAGAGCAGGATAACGGCTAACGGCCGCCGAAGGTGACTTCCGGGATAGTGCAACAGAAATAAACCGCCGCATTAATTGCGGTAAGGGTGGAAAGGCGAGGTAAGAGCTCACCGGCAGAGTGGTAACATTCTGTGCTCTGTAAACCCTATCCGGTGCAACGCTGACAGGGAGCATACACTTGCTCGGTGTTATCCCGAAAAGCGGCTTGAGGCAGTTGGTAACAACTGTCCCAGATAGATGATCGCACACGACAGAACTCGGCTTACGATTTGCTCATGCCATTTTAGGCGGCGGAATACCCGCCGCCTGTTTTAATTTTGGAGTTGTTATGAAAAAGAATGATATAATTACTTTGGAAATAACTGATATAAGTGTTGATGGCTTCGGCATTGGTAGATATGAAAACATTGCGGTATTCGTTCCGTTTGCGGCAGTCGGCGATACTTTGCGAGTGCTTATCGTAAAGGTGCTAAAGAATTATTGCTTTGGGAAAATAGTTGAGTTCATAGATAAGAGCACAGCCCGTATCGATCCTGACTGTAATGTGTTTTCAAAATGCGGAGGCTGTTGTTACCGCCATATTTCATATGAAGAAGAAATGCGTATCAAGCATAAGCGTGTTGCAGATGCAGTAGAGCGTGTGGGTAAGCTCTGTGCGCCTAT
Source organism: Acutalibacteraceae bacterium (assembly GCA_036308305.1). Taxonomy (GTDB): domain Bacteria; phylum Bacillota; class Clostridia; order Oscillospirales; family Acutalibacteraceae; genus RUG11462. Next base: position 4,813 of record JAXJVX010000151.1, read on the forward strand.
AAATGATATTGTAGGTGCTCATGAGTTATACGGCTACCGCAACAAAGCGCAGTATCCGTTGTCAGCTTCGTTAAATGCGGGATTTTATGCATTTCATTCCCACCGTGTTGTGCCATGTAACGATTGCCGCTTGCAGCCGCAGGAGTTTTCGCCCATTATTGAAACTATTTGCAGCGTACTGAAAAGTAATAATATTCCTGCGTATGACGAGATAAAGCATACGGGGATTGTTCGCCACATTTATCTTCGCAAAGCGGAAATGACCGGCGAGATAATGGCGTCACTTGTTATCAATTCGAATAGATTAAAGTGTGAGCAACAGCTTGTAGATGCAGTATCATCTGCTCATCCTGAAGTCAGTACTTTCGTTTTGAATATTAACAAAGAAAAGACCAATGTGATTTTAGGACGGAACAACCGTACTCTTTACGGTAAAGGGTATATTACCGATATTCTTTGTGGTGTTAAGATCAAATTATCGCCGTTATCATTTTATCAGGTCAATCGTGCTATGGCAGAGAGGCTATATGGTATTGCTGCAGAATATGCAGAGCCGGACGGTAAAATAGTTCTTGATCTATATTGCGGTGCGGGTACTATCGGTCTTTCAATGGCTAAAAGAGCCGAGCGTATCATCGGTGTTGAGATAGTTCCTGATGCTGTTTGCGATGCAAAGTTTAATGCAAAGGAGAACGGCATTGAAAATACCGAGTTTATCTGCGGTAGTGCACCCGACGCAGCTAAAAGACTGCAAAATGAAGGACTATGTCCGGATGTTGTTATAGTTGATCCACCGAGAAAAGGACTTACAGTAGAACTTATTGATACTATAACAAATGATTTCAGCCCCGAAAGAGTTGTGTATGTTTCCTGCGATCCTGCAACTCTTGCACGTGATTTAAAGAAGTTTGGCGAAAATGGGTATGCAGTAAAAGAAGTTCAACCTGTCGATCTGTTTCCGAGAACTGCACATGTTGAGAGTGTGGCGTTAATAATAAACAATCAGGAGTGTAAGAATGCTTACATCGAATCAAGCGATAAATGAATTGAATATTGCAGGTAAACTCAATCCCGGAGTTTGGCAGCAACACAGCTTATCTGTGGCAGAAAATGCGAAACAGATAGCTAAAAAATGCGGTATGGATAGTGACAGAGCGTACGTGTTCGGACTTATGCACGATATCGGCAGAAGAAACGGTATAAAAGGTATTCTTCATATATTTGACGGCTATGAATATATGATGAGCATAGGTCAGCCTGAAATTGCCCGCATTTGCTTAACACACTCATTTCCTATAAAGGATATCAGTTCATTTTCAGGTAAATATGATTGCAATGATGCTCAAAAAGAGTTCTTGAACGAGTTTCTTATCAGTACCGAATTTGACGATTATGACAAGCTTATTCAGTTATGTGATGCTATTTCTCTGCCCAACGGAGCTTGTATAGTTGAAAAACGGCTTGTAGATGTAGCATTGCGCCACGGGTTCAGTGATACAACTCTAGATAAATGGCGTGGATTTTTAAAGCTTAAAAGCTATTTTGATCAAAGATGCGGATGCAATATTTATGAGCTTTTGCCCGATGTATTTAATAATTCATCAATAAGTCTTGTGTAGAGGATGCTATGAAATTAAAACTCAACGGAATGCAAATGAAGGTTATTGCTGTTTTAGCAATGCTGACAGATCATATTGGTGCAGTATTTTTAAGCGATTATGTGTCACCGTTTTGGATGGGCAGCTATAGAGTGAGTTTTATGGCGGCCGGCATTGTCGGTAAATTTACAGTAGGTGCATATTATTGCTGCCGTGCTGTGGGAAGACTTGCATTTCCGCTATTTTGCTTTTTATTGGTCGAAGGGTTCGTACATACTAAAAATCGTACTATGTATCTGCTTCGTATGCTTGTATTTGCTTTTATCAGCGAAGTGCCGTTTGATTTAGCGTTTTATCAACAACCGTTTTATTATGATAAGCAGAATGTGTTTTTCACTCTTTTTGCAGGACTTTTAGCATTATGTTTTATAGAGTGGCTAACAGATAGGGAAAAGGTCAAACAAGTCATAGCAATATTAATATCGGTATCAGTGATAATATTACTTTTATTTGTTGTAAATGAAGTAAATACTGATTATTCGGTAAAAGGCGTTTTACTTGTAATCTGTCTGTATCTATTCAAAAAGCACGGAGTTATGCAGGCAGTATCAGGAGCGCTACTTTTGAATGATAAAAAAGCATTGCTTGCGTTTATACCGATATATCTATATAATGGTGAACGAGGGAACTGCGGAAGACTGATGAAATACGGTTTTTATATCTTCTATCCGCTTCATTTGCTGATTTTAGGATTATTAAAAATGATAATATATTAATAAAGGAGATTATTATGTCAACTATTGTAATCAAAAGAAGTGATGTAAAAACTAAAGTCGTTGCATTGTGCGTTGCAGTTGTGGCATCGGTTATTCTTCCGCAAATTTTTCATGTAGCAGGTCAGGTTTCTGGTATGGGAGCATCTTTAGGTGCTTCAATGTTGCCTATGCATATTCCTGTGTTTACGGCAGGGTTACTGTTCGGTCCGGTTGTAGGATTTTTTGCAGGACTTATCAGCCCGATAATAAGCTTTGCAATATCAGGTATGCCCGTTGAATCGTTACTGCCGTACATTGCGGTAGAATTATGCGTGTACGGCTTGATATGCGGCACACTGCATAAAACAAAAATGCCTGTGTTTATAAAGCTGATTGTTGCACAGATTGCAGGTAGAGCAGTTCGTGCACTGATGGTAGTTGCATCTGTTTATTTGTTTGAGAGTGGCTTGGCATTGACATCTATAATATCAATGATTACAACGGCAATACCCGGTATACTTTTGCAATGGGCACTCATTCCTTTGCTTGTTCACAGAATTGAAGGGTATTTAAAGACTGATGAATGATTTAAAGCACGCAATAGATATACTTAGAAGCAATGAATATAC
>JAXJVX010000152.1:0-2118 GCA_036308305.1 Acutalibacteraceae bacterium
AATACCGCTTGCGGACTTAGATACGTTGTATATGCTTTTGCAACAGCACTCGATGACCCTTCAAAGGTGATCGCTGAACCAGGCGGATATTTAATCGCACCTTTCGGCGAGGAACGCGTTGGTGACGTTTCAAACGTTGTATTTACAAATGGCGCAATTGCAAGAGATAACGGCGATGTGTATATCTACTATGCATCAAGTGACACACGCTTGCACGTTGCTACAACTACAATTGACAAGCTTGTTGACTATGTGTTTAATACTCCTGAGGATGCTATGCGTAGTGTTGATTGTGTAAAACAAAGATGTGAATTGATTGACAAAAATCTTGAATTATTAAAATAAGGTGCTTTTATGGATTGGAAAACAGAATATGAGCGTTGGGTGAATAATCCCGATTTAGATAAAGAGCTTTTAGACGAGCTAAGACAAGCTGATGATTTAAGCGACAGATTTTATAGAGAGCTTGAGTTTGGCACAGGCGGACTTCGCGGCGTAATCGGTGCCGGTAGCAACAGAATGAATATCTATACTGTAAGAAAAGCAACACAGGGACTTTGTGACTATCTTAACAATACCGATTTAAACAAATCTGTTGCTATTGCTTATGACAGCCGTATTAAAAGCGATGTTTTTGCACGCGAGGCAGCGAAAGTACTCTCGGCAAATGGCATTACAGCGTATATTTATCCAAGATTAGAGCCGACTCCAGCACTTTCATGGGCAGTTCGTTATTATAACTGCGGAGCAGGTATCTGCGTTACCGCAAGCCATAATCCAGCTAAATATAACGGCTACAAGGTTTACGGAGCAGACGGTTGCCAGATAACTTTAGAGGTTGCACAGCAAATTCTCGATTGCATCGGAAAAGTAGATTGTTTCAAAGTAAAAACCGACGAGAACGAAAGCAATGTTAAATATATTGATGAAAAGTGCATTGATGATTTTGTTGAAGCAGTTTATGATCAGCGTGTAGGTGACGGAACAGGAATTGACAAGTTAAAGCTTGTTTATACTCCGCTTAACGGCTCCGGTCTTGAATGTGTTACTAAGCTTCTTAAAAAACTCGGCGCAGATAATGTGACGGTTGTTAAGGAACAGGAAACACCTGACGGTAATTTCCCAACCTGCCCTTATCCGAACCCTGAAATAAAAGAGGCTATGCAAAAAGGTCTTGAGCTTTGTGAAACCGTAAAACCTGATTTACTGCTCGGCACTGACCCTGATTGTGACAGATGCGGCACGGCTGTACCTAATAAACAGGGCGGTTATACTCTTATCAGCGGTAATGAAATGGGAATAATTTTGCTTGATTACATATGTAAAACAAGAATGGCAAACAGCACAATGCCCAAAAATCCTGTAGCGATAACAACTATTGTTTCAACTGATATGGTAACTCCAATTGCTGAAAAATACGGTGTTCAGCTTCGCCGAGTTCTTACAGGCTTTAAATTTATCGGTGAACAGATAGGTTATCTTGAGGCCGATAATGAGGCTGAAAGATTTATTTTCGGATTTGAAGAAAGCTACGGTTATCTTTCAGGCGCTCATGTTCGCGATAAAGATGCAGTAAATGCAACACTTCTTATTTGTGAAGCAGCCGCTTATTATGCCAATGAGGGCAAGAGCTTACTTGATGTGCTTGAAGAACTATATAAAGAGTTTGGGTACTATAAAAACGACCTTCTTTCATTCACTTTTGAGGGTGAGAGCGGTATGAATACTATGAAAGCTCTTATGGATGAGCTTCGCGCAAATTCGCCTAAAAATATTTCTGGATTTGAAGTCCGAAATGTTGTTGATTATAATGCTGACGGCACAGGTTTGCCAAAAGCTAATGTGCTTGAGTTTAATCTCGAAAACGGTGCAAAGTTTATGGTACGCCCAAGCGGAACAGAGCCTAAAATAAAGGTTTATCTGTCGGCAGTCGGTGCGACAAAAGAGAAGTCAGAAGAAATTATCGACGCATTGGCAAATGCGGCTAAAGAAATAATGAAGGCATAAATTATGGCAATATTAAAACTTATTCCTGCTTGCAAAGATTATCTTTGGGGTGGAACAAAATTAAGAGAGAAATACAATATTAAATCCGACTTAACCCCGTTAGCTGAAGGG
>JAXJVX010000153.1:0-4943 GCA_036308305.1 Acutalibacteraceae bacterium
ATCATCAACGAGCCTACTGCTGCTGCTCTTGCTTACGGTGTAAACAAGGAAAATGACCAGAAGGTAATGGTTTACGACCTTGGCGGCGGTACTTTTGATGTATCTATCATCGAAATGGGTGATGGTGTTCAGGAAGTTCTTGCAACAGCAGGTAATAACCGACTCGGCGGCGACGACTTTGACAAGCGCATTATGGACTATATCGTATCCGGCTTCAAGGCTGAAAGCGGTATTGATCTTTCAGGCGACAAGATGGCTATGCAGCGTGTGAAGGAAGCTGCTGAAAAGGCAAAAATCGACCTTTCAGGTGTAACTTCGGTTGATATCAATCTTCCGTTCATCTCAGCAGATGCAACAGGTCCGAAGCACTACGAAACAACTCTTACAAGAGCAAAGTTCAATGAGCTTACTGCTGATCTTGTTGAAGCTACAATGGGACCTGTTCGTCAGGCGCTTGCTGATTCAGGTCTTGAAAAATCAGAGATCAACAAGGTTCTTATGGTAGGCGGTTCAAGCCGTATCCCTGCCGTAAACGAAGCAATTAAGAACTTTATGGGCAAAGAGCCCTTCAAGGGAATCAACCCCGATGAGTGCGTTGCTATCGGTGCATGCATCCAGGGCGGCGTTCTTGGCGGTGATGTTAAGGGACTGCTTCTTCTTGATGTTACTCCGCTTTCACTCGGTATCGAAACAATGGGCGGTATCAATACAAAGGTAATTGAAAGAAATACAACTATTCCGACACAGAAGAGCCAGATCTTCTCTACTGCCGCAGACGGTCAGACATCTGTTGAGGTTCATGTACTTCAGGGTGAACGTGACTTCGCAAAGGATAACAAAACACTCGGCGTATTCCATCTTGACGGTATTGCTCCTGCTCCCAGAGGTATCCCCCAGATCGAAGTAACATTTGATATAGATGCTAACGGTATCGTGCACGTTTCTGCAAAGGATAAGGGCACAGGTAAGGAGCAGGCTATCACTATCACATCAAGCACATCAATGTCAAAAGAGGATATTGAAAAGGCTGTTCACGATGCAGAACAGTACGCTGCTGAAGACAAAAAGCGTCGTGAAGAGGTAGATCTCCGCAACAACGCCGATCAAATGGTATATCAGGCTGAAAAGACTATCAACGATGCAGGTGACAAGCTTTCCGAGGAAGATAAAAACAGCGTAAAGACTGCAAGTGACGCTCTTAAAGAAGCTCTCAAGGGCACAGATACTGAGGCTATCAAGGCTAAACAAGAAGAATTGCAGAAGGCGATTTATGCAGTCGGTGAAAAGCTTTATCAGCAGCAGGCAGCACAGGGTCAAACACCGCCGACAGGTGACGCTGCAAATGGTGGTGATGACAGCAATGTATATGATGCTGAATTCACAGAAGATAAATAATTGATTTTAATATTGCCCGTGCCCTCACCGCAAGGTGAGGGCTTGTGGGGTGTTATACACATATTTTTTAGGGAGTTGTAACATAGATGGCAGATAAGCGGGACTATTATGAAGTGCTGGGAGTAGACAAAAGCGCCGATGAAGCCACAATTAAAAAAGCTTACCGTCAGGCAGCAAAGAAATACCATCCGGATCTTCATCCCGGTGATAAGGAAGCCGAGGAAAAATTCAAGGAAGTTAATGAAGCATATGAAGTATTGTCAGATGCTGACAAGAAATCACGCTATGACCAATTCGGTCATGCAGGCGTAGATCCGAATTTCGGCGCAGGCGGTGCCGGTGCCGGTTACGGAGATTTCGGCGGTTTCGGTGATATATTCTCCGATATTTTTGGTGGCTTCGGATTTGGCGGAGGTCAGCGCTCTAACCCCAATGCTCCGAAGCGAGGTGCAGATACTCAAACACAGATATTCATTGAATTTGAAGAAGCCGCAAAAGGCTGTATCAAGGATGTCAAGGTATCGCATATCGAAAGCTGTCCCGACTGTAACGGAAGTGGCGCAAAAAGCGGAACATCTGTCAAGACCTGCGGTGAGTGTCACGGTACAGGTCAGGTTACAAGAATGCAGCGTACAATACTCGGTACTATGCAGACTCAAAGCGTATGTACTCGCTGTCAGGGTAAAGGAAAGATAATTGAGACACCTTGCCAGAACTGCTCCGGCCGTGGAAGAATTAAAGTCACAAAAACACAGAAAGTCACAGTTCCTGCCGGTATTGATGACGGTCAGATGCTCAATGTACGCGGCGCAGGCGATGCTGGTATAAACGGCGGCCCTGCAGGTGATCTTCGAATTGAAGTTAATGTTCGTCCTCATCCAATCTATACCCGTAAGGGTTACGATGTTTACTGTGAAGTACCGATAACCTTCGTTCAGGCAGCGCTTGGTGCGGAGATAACCGTACCTACACTTGACGGCAAAGTAAAATTCAAGATACATGAAGGCACACAGCCGGGTGATGAATTCAAGCTTGCTGGCAAAGGTATACAGCGTATCAACTCAAGTTCAAAGGGCAATCAGTATGTTAAAGTAACGGTTGAAGTACCGAAGGATCTTTCAAAGCAGCAAAGAGAAGTACTGCGTGCCTTCGATGAAACAACTACTGAGAAAAACTACAAAAAACGCAAGGGATTCTTTGATAAACTCAAGGATATGTTCGATTAGTATGTCTATTTCCTCCTTTTTATCAAATATTCTTGCAATTTCAATGCATAAATTATAATAATTCACAATTTACTTTTTAATGATATAGTTTTATAATAGAAAGGTAAGTTTCTTACCTTTCTATTTTTATAAAAATTAAAAAAGGTGATACCTAAAATGTATAAGATAGTAAAAAAACAACAGCTTAATGACAATGTTGTACTGATGGAGATCGAAGCTCCGTTGGTTGCAAAAAAGGCACAGCCCGGACAGTTTATAATCCTTCGTGTTGACGAAGAGGGTGAGCGTATTCCCCTCACCGTTGCCGGATACGACAGAGAAAAAGGTTATGTCCGCATTATATTCCAGATAGTAGGCGGAACGACCAAAAAATTAAGCAACAAGGAATGCGGGGAGTATATAAAAGATTTTGTTGGCCCGCTCGGTACCGCAACAAAAGTAGAAGGTCTAAAAAAAGTATGTATTGTTGGCGGCGGAGTAGGTTGCGCTATTGCATTGCCTATTGCACAGAAGCTTAATGAAATGGGCTGTGATGTAACATCTATCATTGGATTCCGTTCAAAAGATATCGTTATTCTTGAAGATGAGTTCCGAGCAGCATCAAGCCGCACCGTTGTTATGACTGATGACGGATCATACGGCAGACAAGGCAATGTTTGCGTACCGCTCAATGAGATGTTTGAAAGCGGCGAGACGTTTGATGAAATAATCACTATAGGTCCGCTTATTATGATGAAATTTGTTGTTGCAGCGGCAAAGCCGACAGGTATCCCCTGCACAGTTTCAATGAATCCTATTATGATCGACGGTACTGGCATGTGCGGTGGTTGTCGTCTAACACTTAATCAGGACGGCAAGCGTGTTACCAAATTCGCTTGCGTTGACGGACCCGATTTCAACGGATACGAGGTCGATTTTGATGAGGCTATGAGCCGAAACACTATGTACCGTGATTTTGAGCACCACGCATATGAGGACGCTTGCAATCTCTTTAACAAGGAGGTACATTAATTATGCCTAAGAACAATATGTCACCAAATAAAAATCCTATGCCGTCACAGGAGCCGGCTGTTCGTGCCAAAAACTTTCTTGAAGTTGCGACCGGTTATTCAGAGGAAACTGCAATTGATGAGGCATTGCGTTGCCTTAACTGCAAAAATATGCCTTGCGTCAACGGATGCCCCGTTAATATACATATACCCGAATTCATTGCGAAGATCAAAGAGGGCGATTTTGAAGAAGCATATAAGATAATCAATAAGTCATCTTCCCTTCCTGCTGTTTGCGGTAGAGTATGTCCGCAGGAAACACAATGCGAAAGCAAATGCGTTCGAGGTATAAAGGGTGAGCCGGTGGGCATCGGCAGACTTGAGCGTTTCGTTGCTGATTGGCATAATGCTCATTCAGATAAAGCGCCGGAAACAGCACCGTCAAACGGACACCGTGTAGCAGTAGTTGGTTCAGGACCATCAGGTCTTACCTGTGCCGGCGATCTCGCTAAAAAAGGCTATAAGGTCACTGTATTTGAGGCGTTGCATACCGCAGGCGGTGTGCTTGTGTACGGTATTCCCGAATTCCGTTTGCCTAAAGCTATCGTTCAAAAAGAGGTGGACAACTTAATCGCAATGGGTGTGGATATCGAAACAAATGTAGTTATCGGTAAAACACTCACTGTTGACGAATTGTTTGAAGATGGATTTGAAGCTGTTTTTATCGGTTCAGGAGCGGGTCTCCCGAACTTTATGAATATTCCCGGCGAAGGCTATAAAGGTGTATATTCCGCTAACGAGTTCTTAACAAGAAGCAATCTCATGAAGGCTTACCTTGACAGTCCCGTTACCCCCATTATGAAGGGCGGCAAGGTAGCAGTTGTAGGCGGCGGTAATGTTGCTATGGACGCTGCAAGAACTGCACTCCGTCTTGGCGCTGAAAAGGTATATATAGTATATCGTCGTTCAATGGAGGAATTGCCTGCACGCCGTGAAGAAGTCGAACACGCAATGGAGGAAGGCATCGAGTTTATGCTGCTTAACAATCCGGTTGAGATCCTCGGCTATGAAAATCCTGATGATAAGCGCGATCCAAAAAACGGTTTTGTGACTGGTATGAAGTGTATCAGAATGGAGCTTGGCGAGCCGGATGAAAGAGGCCGTCGCAGACCCGTTGAAATCGAGGGCAGCGAATTTGTGCTTGATGTTGATACCGTTATTATTTCGATTGGTACTTCTCCTAATCCGCTTATAAAATCTACCACTGAGGGACTTGAAGTAAACAAACGAGGCGGCATTATTGTTGAAGAGCAGACCGGAGCAACCACTAAGG